>NZ_JBJHAO010000010.1:0-165054 GCF_054051075.1 Blastococcus sp. SYSU DS0617 | reverse complement strand
CCCCCCCCCCCCCCCCCCCCCCCCCCCCCCCCCGCCCCCCCCCCCCGCCCCCCCCCCCCCCCCCCCCCCCCCCCCCCCCCCCCCCCCCCCCCCCCCCCCGCGTGAGCTCGCGGCCGACGTCGAGCTTGACGTCGGCGTCGCTCATCAGGAGGGCCTGGGCGTCGGTGTTGATCGCGATGAACTCGACCCCCTTGAGGCCGACTTCGATCATGCGATTGACCGCGTTCACCCCGCCGCCGCCGATGCCGACGACCTTGATGACCGCTAGATAGTTGTGCGGAGGTGTCATGCGGCGCTCCCCAACTGGACCCTCATCCTCAAGTTCAGCCTTACAGTTATGTCAACTCGGTCGACGTGGATGAAGTTAGGTGCGGGTCGAGAGGCGCTACAAGCACCCCGTCCGGCTCGGCGTGTCGGTAGAGCGGATGACGACGGTTCACTGACGACTCACGGATCACAACTGCACCACTGATCGTGACGACCCGCGCCGGTTTTGTCTCAGGTGAGGGTCCAGACTCCCGTCCGACGCAGAAATCACACGCGCGACATTTGTTTCTGCCACCGGGCGTGTCGCGGTCGTGGGCGTGTCGCCCGGACTGGCCGGTCCCCGCCCTGTGGAGGCGAGCGGCGACCGTCTGCAACGGCCCCAGGCAGGGGCCCGCCGCGAGCCTGCGAGCGGTGGGGGGCAGGGGGCCTTCTTCAGCGGACGACGACGGCCTTCGGGACGGTGAGGTCCAGCTCGTCCGCGGGCTCCAGCGCGCCGGACGCCAGCTGAGCGAGCAGCGCGCCGAGGATGTCGGCCTTCGTGTCCGACTCCTCGGCACCGCCCCAGCGCACCACGGGCCCGTCCGACAGCTCGAGCACGACCTCGTCGGGGCCGGGCGCCTCCACGCGGGCGACCTGCGCCCGCACCGACTCCGGCAGCGCGCCGATGGCGGCCAGCGCGGCCGCGGTCGCCTCGTCGTCCGGCCCCGGATCGGCCACCGAGAGCGGGACGACACCGGCCGGCGGCTCGCCGGTGACCGAGTCGAAGAGCACGCCGCGCTCGTCCAGCAGCGACCGGCGTCCGGCCTCCCCGACGACGGCCAGCGGGGTCCGCTCGACGAGGGTGATCACGACGCGGCTGGGCCAGCCCCGGGTCACGGTCACCGACTCCACCTGCGGCAGCTCGGCGACCGCGGCCTGCGCCGCGTCGACGTCCACCCGCAGCAGGGACCGGCCCCCCTCGATGCCCGCGGCCTCCCGCACGAGTGCCGCGGGCAGCGTGGTCGCGCCGTCGACCTGGACGGACCGGACGGCGAGCAGCGGCCCCGACCACAGGCCCCAGCCCAGGGCGGCCAGCACGAGCAGGCCGACCGCGAGCTGCAGGGCGCGCCGGCGCCGGGCCGCGTACCGGCGGTTGCGCAGCGGGGTGACCGGGGCGCCCGGGCGCCGCCCGGGGGACGGCCGGGACGAGCCGCGATCGCGGGTGGTCGTCCCCGTCCTGCTCACCGGCCCGCGCCCGTCGCGTCGCCCGCCTTCCCTTCCCCATCCCGCCCATCCCGCTCGTCCCGCAGGGCCGCGCGGGCCGTGAGCGCCTCCAGCACCTCGGGTCCGACCATCGAGACGTCGCCCGCGCCCATGGTCATCACCAGGTCACCGGCGCGGGCCCGGCCGGCCAGCGCCGGCGCCGCCGCCGACCACGACGGCTCGAACAGCACCTGCTCCGCCGGCAGCGGGACGGCGTCGGCCACCATCGCGCCGGTCACGCCCGGCACCGGGTCCTCGCGGGCACCGTAGATCTCCATCACCACGACCTCGTCGGCCAGGCCGAGGGCCTCGCCGAAGCCCGCGGCGAACTCCCGCGTCCGGCTGTAGAGGTGCGGCTGGAACGCCACGACCAGCCGCCCGTCCCCCGCGACCGCGCGGGCCGCACGCAGCTGGGCGCGCACCTCGGTCGGGTGGTGCGCGTAGTCGTCGTAGACGCGGACGCCGTCGACGACGCCCTTGAGCTCGAACCGCCGGTGCACGCCGCCGAAGCGGCCCAGCCCGTCGATGAGCCCGTCCGCCGGCAGTCCCAGCTCGAGGCCGGCGAGCAGGGCGGCGGCGCTGTTGAGGGCCATGTGCTCCCCGGGCACGAGGATCCGCACCCGGCCGAGCTCCCGTCCGTCGAGCACGGCGGTGTAGCTGGTCGCGTCGCCCTCGACGCGCAGGTCGTCCAGGCGCAGGTCGGCGTCAGCAGCCCGGCCGTAGCTGCGCAGCCGCGCCGGCGACGGCACGCCCCGCAGCCGGGCCGAGCCCGGGTCGTCGGCACACACGACGACGAAGCCGTCCGGGTGCACCGTCGACAGGAAGCGGTCGAAGGCCTCCTCGACCGCGGCGAGGTCGCCGTAGTTGTCCAGGTGGTCGGCCTCGACGTTGGTGACGATCCCTCCGAAGGGCGCCAGCAGCAGGAAGGAGCGGTCGCTCTCGTCGGCCTCGGCGACGAAGATGTCGCCCTCCCCGGAGTGTGCGTTGCTGCCCGATTCGTTGAGGTCGCCGCCGATCGCGAAGGACGGGTCGGCGCCGCAGGCCTGGACGGCGACGGTGAGCATCGAGGTGGTCGAGGTCTTCCCGTGCGTCCCGGCCACGGCCACGCTCCGCCGTCCGGCCATGACGGAGGCGAGCGCCACCGCCCGCGGCAGCACGCGCAGCCCCCGGCTGCGCGCGGCCGCCAGTTCGGGGTTGTCGACGCGGATCGCGGTGGACACGACGACGGTGTCGGCGTCCCCGAGGTTCTCCGGGGCGTGCCCGACGGCCACCCGCGCACCCAGCGCACGCAGGGCCAGCAGCGTCGGGGTGTCCCGCCGGTCGCTGCCCGAGACGGGCACGCCGCGCGCCAGCAGGATGCGGGCGATGCCGCTCATGCCGGCGCCCCCGATGCCCACGAAGTGCACGGCACCCAGGTCCGCGGGCGCGGGCACCGGCCCGGACCAGGCGGCCACGTCGTCGGCGCTCATCGCTCGACTCCGCTCATCGTCCGGTCCTCGCCACGTCGACGACCATCTCAGCCAGTCGTTGGTCGGCGTCGGGCGCCCCCGCCGCGGCGGCGTGCCGCGCGTATCCCGCGAGCGCGTCGGGGTCGGTGAGCAGCGGGACCAGGTGCTCGACGATCCAGGCGGACGTGAGCTCCGCGTCCTCCACCAGCAGCCCTCCCCCGGCTTCCACCACCGGCAGGGCGTTGCGCCGCTGCTCGCCGTTGCCGATGGGCAGCGGGACGAACGCACCCGGCAGCCCCACCGCGGAGAGCTCCGCGACGGTCACCGCACCGGACCGGCAGAGGGCGAGGTCGGCGGCTGCGTAGGCGAGGTCCATGCGCTCCAGGTAGTCGACGACCACGTACGGCGCAGCACCGGACGTGTGCCCCGGCGCCTGGACCTCGGTGTTCTTCGGCCCGCGCGCGTGCAGCACCTGGATCCCGGCGGCGGACAGCGCCCCGGCGGCGCCCACCGCCGCCCGGTTCAGGGTGGCCGCGCCCTGCGAGCCGCCGAACACCAGCAGGGTGGGGCGGTCGGCCTCCAGGCCGAAGGCCGTGCGCGCCTCGGCCCGCCGGGCCGCACGGTCGAGCGAGCTGATCGCGGTGCGCAACGGCATGCCCACGTGCACCCCGCCGCGCAGCGGCGTCCCCGGTGTCGTGACGGCCACCCGGGCGGCCAGCCGGGCGCCGATCCGGTTGGCCAGCCCCGGTAGGGCGTTCTGCTCGTGCACGACGATCGGTGTTCCCGCCCGCCGCGCCGCCAGGTAGGCCGGCAGGGCGACGTATCCCCCGAACCCCACGACGACGTCGGCGGCCAGCTCGTCCAGCAGCGCCCGTGTCTGCGCGACCGCCCGGCGGACCCGCCCGGGGACCCGGAGCAGGTCGACCGTCGGCTTGCGCGGCAGCGGCACGGGCGGGATCAGCCGCAGGTCGTACCCGCGGGCGGGCACCAGCCGGGTCTCCATGCCCCGCTCGGTGCCGAGACAGGTGATGCACAGCTCGCCGTCCGCGGCGGGACGGCGCCGCAGCGCGTCGGCGAGGGCGAGCATCGGCTCGATGTGACCACCCGTGCCGCCTCCGGCGAGGACGATCGACAGCGGGCGGGGCGACGGTGCGCTCACCGGGCTCCCCCCGGACGGCGGTCGGCCGGCTTCCTGGCGGCGGGGCTCTGCTGGGGTCGCTCGGCCGCCCGCGCGCCACGGACGGGGCGCTCGTCCCGGAGCGGTCGCTGGTCGCGGCCCGGCCGGTCCTCCCGGATCGGCCGCTGGTCCCGGAACGGGCGCTCGTCCCGCACCGGCCGCGGCGCCGCGGCGGGCCGCTCGCTGCGGCCGCCCGCAGGCGCCGGGCCACGCCGGGTGGGGGCGCTGCGGGCGTGCACGACCGTGCGCCCGGACCCCACGGCCGGGCGGCGGGCGGCGCGCTCCTCGGGCCGGCGGCGCGGGCGGACGGGCTCGACCGCCGCCGACGGCGCGGGCAGCACCAGCCGGGCGAGCCGGCCCCGGTCGCGCGCGCGGAGCGACTCCACGGCCGCGGGCTCGGTGCACGCGAAGCGCGCCAGCAGACCGACGACGACGAGGGTGAGGATCAGCGACGTGCCACCCGCGGAGATCAGCGGGAGCGTCACGCCGGTCACCGGCAGCAGTCCGACCACGTAGCCCATGTTCATGGTGGCCTGGCCGACCAGCCACACGGTGATGGCCACGCAGGCCAGCTGCACGAACCGGTCGGCCGCACGGCGGGCGATGCGGAAACCGGCGTAGGCCAGCACGCCGTAGAGCGTGACGACGACCAGGCAGCCGAGGAAGCCCAGCTCCTCGCCGATGATCGCGAAGATGTAGTCCGACTCCGCCTCCGGGAGGATGTTCCACTTCATCGCGCTGTTGCCCAGCCCCACCCCCGACAGACCGCCGCTGGCCAGCGCGTAGAACCCGCGGATGGCCTGGAAGCCGGTGTTGCTCGGGTCCGCGAAGGGATCCAGGAACGAGGTCAGGCGGGCCATGCGGACCGGGGAGAGCAGCGCGACGGTGGCCAGCAGCGCCACTCCGGCGAGGGCCATCCAGCCGAACCAGCGCAGCGGCATCCCGCCGGCCCAGAGCAGCCCGACCAGCACCAGGCCCAGGCTCACCACCCCACCGAAGTCCGGCTCGGCGATGATCAGCAGCGAGAGGATGCCGAACACCGGCAGCACCGGCACCAGCAGCGACGTCGTCGTGAGGTAGCGCTCGCGCAGCGCGAGCACGTGGGCCCCCCAGAGCGCGAACACCAGCTTGCCGAGCTCGGAGGGCTGGAAGTACATGAAGCCCAGGTCGATCCACTGCCGCGCGCCGTTGAGCTTGACGCCGATCCCGGGGACGAGCACCAGGAGCAGCATCGCCCCCACGGCGAGCAGGGCGATGGGCGACCACCGCCGCACCAGCCCGATGGGCAGGCGCATGGCGATGACCATGCCCACGAGGCCGATGCAGGCCAGCATGAGCTGCTTGACGCCCGGGGCCCAGGCGGGCTGGTCGTTGAGCGCCGCGTCGATCGCGGAGGCGGAGAACACCATGGTCAGCCCGATGAGCAGCAGCAGCCCGGCCGCGCCGAGCACCAGGTGGCAGCTGGTCATCGGTCCGTCGAGCCAGGCGGGGCCCGACCAGCGCCGGGCCGGGGCCGGGGCCCGGTCCTCCCGCGGCGCCCGGACGGGACGGGGGCGCGCCTGCGTCGCGGTCATGGCTGCCTCAGCCCAGCGCCCGGACGGCGTCCGCGAAGGCGGTGCCGCGGTGAGCGTAGTCGCGGTACACGTCCATGGACGCCGCCGCGGGGGCGAGCAGGACGGTGTCGCCGGGGCGCGCGAGGTCGCGTGCGGCGGCCACGACGCGCGCCGTCGTCGCCTCGGCTGTCACACCCGTCCCATCCATCCCGCCATCGTCGCCGCTGGGCACCGTCACCACGGGGACCGTGGGGGCGTGTCGCGTCACTGCGGCGGCGATCCGGTCCCGATCGCGGCCCAGCAGCACGACGCCGGCGAGCCGGGGTGCCACGGCGGCGACCAGCGGATCGACGTCGGCGCCCTTGAGCAGGCCCCCGGCGATCCACACCACGCGCGGGTAGGAGGCCAGCGACGCACCGGCGGCGTGCGGGTTGGTCGCCTTGCTGTCGTCGACCCAGTCCACGCCGTCGACGGTGGCCACCAGCACGTTGCGGTGCGCGCCGCCGCGGAAGCCGGCCAGGCCGCGCGCCACGGCCTCCGCCGGGACCCCGGCGGCACGCGCCAGGGCAGCGGCGGCCAGGGCGTTGACCGTGTTGTGCGGGCCGGGGACCTGCAGCAGGCCCGGCTCGAGCAGCACCTCCCCCGCCGGGTCGGCGGCGAAGGCGCGGTCGACCAGCGCTCCGTCGCGCACGCCCAGCTGGCCGGGCGCCGGCTCGCCGAGGGTGACGGTCACCGGGTGCGGATGGCGCGCGGCCAGCCCGGCGGCGACGGGGTCGCCCGCGTCGGCGACGGCCACCGGCGACCGCTCGAGGATGCGGGCCTTGGCGTCGCGGTAGGCGGGGAAGGAGCCGTGCCAGTCGGTGTGGTCGTCGGCCACGTTCAGCACGGCCGCGGCGGCCGGGGCCAGGGTGGAGGACCAGTGCAGCTGGAAGCTGGACAGTTCGACGGCGACCGCGTCGAAGGCCGGCGTGCCGTCGGCGTCGCGGGCGGTGACCACCTCGACCAGCGGCCGGCCGACGTTCCCCGCCGCCACCGCCCGCCGGCCGGCGGCCTGCAGGATCGCCTCGAGCATGGTGACCGTCGTCGTCTTGCCGTTGGTGCCGGTGACCGCCAGCCAGGGCGCCGGGACGCCGTCGGGACCGGCGATCCGCATCCGCCAGGCCAGTTCCGGCTCCCCCACCACCTCGACGCCGCGGCGTGCGGCGTCGGCCAGCAGGGGGTGGTCGGGGCGCCACCCCGGCGAGGTGACGACGAGGTCGGTGCCCTCGGGAACAGCGGACAGCTCACCCAGCCAGGTGGCGCCGGCGGCGGTGAGCTCGGCGACGACGGGGCGCTCGGCGGCGTCGGTGAGCGTGACGGTGCTGCCCAGGTCGAGGAGCACCCGCGCCGCGGCGACGCCGGACACGCCGAGCCCGGCCACGAGGACCGTGGCGCCCCGGAGATCGGTCACGTCAGAGCCCCGCGAAGGAGAGCCAGTCGGCGTAGAACAGCCCGAGCCCGAAGGCCACGGCCATGCCGGTGACCAGCCAGAAGCGGACGATGACGGTGTTCTCCGTCCAGCCGGCCAGCTCGAAGTGGTGGTGCAGCGGGGCCATCCGGAACACCCGGCGCCGCGTGGCGCGGAAGAACGCCACCTGGATGACCACCGAGAGCGTGACTGCGACGAACAGCCCGCCGATGACGACGAGCAGCAGTTCGGTGCGGGTGACGATGGCCAGCCCGGCGATGAGCCCGCCGAGCGCGAGGGAGCCGGTGTCGCCCATGAAGATGCGGGCCGGGCTGGTGTTCCACCAGAGGAAGCCCAGGCAGGCCCCCATGCCGGCCGCGGCGACCAGCGTGATGTCCAGCGGGTCGCGCACCTGGTAGCAGCCGTCGATGAGCTCGCTGGCGCAGTCGTGGGTGAACTGCCAGAACGAGATGACGATGTAGGACGCCAGCACCATCGCCGAGGAGCCGGCCGCCAGGCCGTCGAGGCCGTCGGTGAGGTTGACGGCATTGGAGAACCCGGCGATGAACAGGTAGGCCAGGATCACGAAGCCGATCGAGCCCAGCGCCAGCGGCTCGATGTCGCGGACGTAGGACACGACGGTCGACGCCGGCGTCAGCCCGTTGCTCGGGAAGTTGATCGCGAGCACCGCGAAGGTCACGCCGACGAGCAGCTGCCCGACGAGCTTCGCGGTCTTGTTCAGGCCCAGGCTGCGGCGGTGCCGGATCTTCAGGTAGTCGTCGAGGAAGCCGACGGTGCCCATGCCGACCATGAGGAACAGCAGCAGCAGGCCGGTGGCGCTGAAGCCCCAGCCGGCGTCGCCGATGAACGCCAGGTGGGCGACCAGGTAGCCGACGACGGTGGCGCCGACGATCACCGTGCCGCCCATGGTGGGCGTGCCCTTCTTGGACAGGTGGCTCTCGGGTCCGTCGTCCCGGATCTCCTGGCCCATCCCCTGCCGCCGGAACGCGCGGATGGCCAGCGGGGTGAGCAGGATCGACAGGATCAGCCCGACGCCCGCGGCGATGAGGACACTCCTCATGCCTGCGTCCCCTCGTCGAGCAGATCGGCCGCGAGGAGCTCCAGCCCGTAGGAGCGGCTGGCCTTGACGAGGACGACGTCCCCGGGGCGCAGCTCCCGGGCCAGCAACTCGTGGGCCGCGGCCCGGTCCGGCACGTGCATCGATTCCTCTCCCGCGCCGAGTCCGGCGGTGACCGCTGCCTCGGCTATCCCTACGGCATCGCGCCCGACGGCGATGATCACGTCCACCCCGGTGGCGACCGCGTCGGCCCCCAGCCGCCGGTGCTCGGCCTCCGCGTCCGGACCCAGCTCGGCCATCGCACCCAGCACCGCGATCCGCCGGGTCGCGGGCAGCCCGGCGAGGGCGGCCAGCGCCGCCCGCATGGACTCCGGGTTGGCGTTGTAGGCGTCGTTGACCACGGTGACGCCGTCGGCCCGCCGCGTGACCTCCATCCGCCACCGGCTGCGCGCACCGGCCGCCGACAGGGCGCCGGCGACGTCGGCCGGGGCCATTCCCGCGGCGAGCGCGGCGGCGGCGGCCGACAGGGCGTTCGCGACCTGGTGCTCGCCGACGACGCGCAGCGCGACGGGGTGCTCCTCGCCGGCGGCGACCAGGGCGAAGCGGGCGCGCGCGGAGTCGTCGAGCGTGACGCCGGTGGCCCGCACGTCCGCGTCGGTCCCGCGGCCGGTGGTCAGCACGCGCGCCCGGGTGCGGGGGGCCATGCCCAGGACGCGCGGGTCGTCGGCGTTGAGGACGGCGGTGCCGTCCTCGGGCAGGGCCTCCACCAACTCGCCCTTGGCCTGCGCGATGACCTCCGCGCTGCCGAACTCGCCCAGGTGCGCCGAGCCGACGTTCAGGACGATGCCGATCTGCGGCGGGGCGACGCGGCAGAGCGTGGCGATGTGGCCGGGACCCCGGGCGCCCATCTCGAGCACGAGGTACCGGGTGTCCTCGTCGGCGGAGAGCACCGTCAGCGGCAGGCCGATGTCGTTGTTGTACGACCCCGGCGGGCTCACCGTGGCCCCCGCCACCGCCAGCACCTGGCCCAGGAGGTCCTTGGTCGAGGTCTTGCCCGACGAGCCGGTGAGGGCCAGCGTGCGCAGCCCGGCGGCCGTGAGCCGGGCGTGCACCCCGGCGGCGAGCCGGCCCAGCGCGACCACGGGGTCCTCCACGACCACGCAGGGCAGCGCGGGATCGGACCGGGTGCCGAGCGCGCCGACGGCGCCGGCAGCCCCGGCGGCGGCGAGGAACTCGTGCCCGTCCACCCGCTCGCCCGCGACGGCGACGAAGAGGTCGCCGGGGGCGACCGTGCGGGAGTCGAGGGTGACGGCACCGGTGACGGCGATGCCCGGGTCGCCGCCGGTGAGCGTGCCGCCGGTCAGCTCGGCCACCTCGGCCAGGGTCAGGTGGATCATGCCGAGGCGTCCGACGCGGCAAGGACCTCGCGCAGCACCGCGCGGTCGTCGAAGGGGTGCACCGTGCCCGCGATCTCCTGGCCGGTCTCGTGCCCCTTGCCCGCGACGAGCACGGCGTCACCCGGCCCGGCCAGCGCCACGGCGGCCTCGATCGCCGCCCGCCGGTCTCCGACCTCGAGCAGCTCGGCGCGGCGGTCCTCCGGCACGTCCAGGGTGCCGGCGAGCATCGCGGCACGGATCGCCGCCGGGTCCTCCGAGCGCGGGTTGTCGTCGGTGACCACGAGGACGTCGCTGCCGGCGGCCGCGGCCGCGCCCATGGCGGCCCGCTTCCCGGCGTCCCGGTCACCGCCGCAGCCCAGCACGGTGATCAGCCGGCCGGCGGTGGCCGCCCGCAGGGCACCCAGCGCGGTGGCGACGGCGTCGGGGGTGTGCGCGTAGTCGACGGCGGCGACGAAGGGCTGGCCGGCCTCGACCGGTTCCATCCGGCCCGGGACCACCGTCGTGGCCACGCCCGCGAGCGCGGCGTCGACCGGCACGCCCACGGCGTCGAGCAGGGCGACGGCCAGCACCGCGTTGGCCACGTTGAACCGGCCCGGGAGCCGCACGCTCGCCTCCCGCCGCAGCCCGCCGGGGCCGTGCAGGGTGAAGGTGGAGCCGCCGCCGGTGGCGGGCGCGACGTCGGTCACCCGCCAGTCGGCGTCGGCGCCCTGGGTGGAGACGGTGACCGGGCGGGGGCGGCCGGGCCGGTCGAGCAGCCGGCGTCCGTGGTCGTCGTCGACGTCGACCACCTCGGCGGCGGCCCGGCCGTCGAAGAGCAGCGACTTCGCCCGGAAGTACTCCTCCAGGTCCCCGTGGAAGTCCAGGTGGTCGCGGCCGAGGTTGGTGAATCCGGCGGCGGCGAACCGCACGCCGCCCACCCGGCCCAGCACCAGCGCGTGGCTGGACACCTCCATGACCACCGTCGACACACCCGACTCGGCCATCGCCGCGAGCAGCGCGTGGACCGCCGGCGCCTCGGGGGTCGTGCGCTCGCTGGGTAGGGCGGTGACCGTGCCGTCGGCGGCCCGGATCTGCGTCCGCACCGTGCCGATCAGGCCCGTGGCCCGGCCGGCGGCCGCGAGGCCTGCCTCGACCAGGTAGGCGGTCGTGGTCTTGCCGTTCGTGCCGGTGATCCCGATGACGCCCACCCGCTCGCTCGGCCGGTCGTACACGCGGTCCGCGACCTCGCCGAGCACCCCGCGGGGGTCGTCGACCACGCACACCGGCAGGCCGGTGGCCACCGCGTCCTCGCGCCCCGACGGATCGGTGAGGACGGCGACGGCGCCCCGGCGGACCGCCTCCTCGACGTACCGGACGCCGTGGGTGCGGGCACCGGGGAGGGCGGCGTAGAGGTCGCCCGGGCAGACCTCCCCCGAGGCCAGGGTGAGCCCGGAGACGGCGACGTCCGCGGTGCCGGTGGACGGCGGACCGACCAGGTCGGCGAGCTCGGCGAGCGGCAAGGGGCGCGGATCGAGTGGCCGGCTCCCGGTGGGCCGGGGTGCCGACCCGGCGTCGGTCGGGGTCACGAGGCTCCAATCTACCGGCGCCGTGGACCGGAACCGCGCAGCTGCGCCTTCCCCGGGCACGCCGTCGGCCTGCGCCCCCACCGGGGCCGGCACGGTCAGGGGGTGGCGGTGAGGCGGAAGTCGGGCCGCGCCGTGCCCGACGGGACGACCCCGTCGGCGGTCAGCGCGTAGCGGAGGATGTCGCGGAACACCGGCGCGGCCACCTGGCCGCCCTCCGCGGAGCTCGTGGGCCGCTCGAGGTCGACGGCGACCACGTACTGCGGATCGTCCGCGGGGGCGAACCCGACGAACGTGGTCACGTAACCACCACCGGCGTACCCGCCGGTCTCGGGATTGGCGCGCTGGGCGGTACCGGTCTTGCCCGCGACGCGGAACCCGTCGATCTGACCCAGCGGCGCCGTGCCGCCCGGCCCCACGACGGCCTCCAGCATGTAGGCCAGCGAGTCGGCGGTCGCCTCGCTGATGACCCGGCTCGTCGCGGGCTCGTCCGCGGGGCGCACCTGCCCCTCCGGGGAGGTCACCGACCGGACGATGCGGGGCTCGACGCGGACGCCGTCGTTGGCGATGGCCTGGAAGACCGACGCCATCTGCAGCGTGGTCACCGAGACGCCCTGCCCGATGGCGATGTTGGCGGCGCGGATCCCGCTCCAGTCCGCGGCGTCCTGCAGGATGCCGGCGCTCTCGCCGGGCAGCTCGATGCCCGTCCGGCTGCCGACGCCGAACGCGCGCAGGTACTGCTCGAGCTTCTCGTCGCCGACCTCGCGGGCCAGCATGATCGTGCCGACGTTGCTGGACTTGGCGAGGATCCCGGTGACCGTCCAGTCGACGGGTGCGTGGTCGTGGGCGTCGGTGACCACCCGGTCGCCGGCCTCGATGTGCCCGTTGACGCTGAGCACCCGGTCCGGCGTCGCCACGCCCTCCTCGACGGCGGCCGCCATCGTGACCGCCTTGAGGACCGAGCCGGGCTCGAACACGCTGGAGACGATGGGGTTGCCCAGCAGGTCGGGCGTCTCGGAGTACCGGCCCGGGTCGTAGCCGGGGCAGGAACCCATGGCCACGACCTCGGCGCTGCGCACGTCCAGCACGACCGCCGAGGCCCGGGTCGTCGCGCCGTCGGCGCAGGACTCGGCCAGCCGCTGCTCGGTCACGTACTGCAGGTCCTGGTCCAGGGTCAGGGTGACGTCGCTGCCGTCGGTCGCCGGCAGCGCCTCGTCGATGCCCCGGGAGGGGATGAGGTTGCCCCCGCTGCCCACCTCGACGCGGCGCTTGCCCGGCGTGCCGGCGAGCACGTCCTCGAAGGTCTGCTCGATGCCCGCGAGCCCGGCGCCCTCGCGCCCGACGAAGCCCACGACCTGGCCGCCGACGACACCGGAGGGATAGAGCCGCACCGGGTCGTCGGCGAGGACGATGCCCGGGAGCTCGAGCTCCTCCACGGCCTCGGCGGTCTCCGGCGGCACCTGGGTGGCCAGCACGACGTAGCGGCCCTCCGCGGAGAGCTTCTCGGTGAGCTCGCCCACGGGGACGCCCAGCAGGGTGGTCAGCGCGAGCGCCGTCCGCGCCGGGTCGCGGACCACGGTGGGGTCGGCGGTGACCTTCGAGGCGTCCACGGTGTAGGCGAAGGGACGGCCCTCGCGGTCCTGGATCTCGCCCCGGATCGCCGCGATCGGATAGGTGCGCAGCCGGTCCTGGGAGGCCGCGTTGGCGTACGCCGCGCCGTCCACGCCCTGGACCACGGCCAGCCGGCCGATGACCAGGAGGAGCAGGGTGACGAGCAGGATCAGGCCGATCCGGTTGCGCTGCGTGCGCTGGGCCAGGGTCAGCCCGGCTCCCCCGCTGCGCCGGCTGCCCGGTGGACGCCGCGACGTGAAGGCGCCCGGTCCGGTACGGGGTGCCGGCCGGCCGTTGCGCGCTCCCCCTCCGGGGCCGCGGACGGTGCCCGCCACGGTCAGTTCCCGCCCGCGGGGCGCTCCGCCGGTGCGGACGGCTCCGTGGCGGACGACTCCGGTGCGGGCGGCTGCGGTGCGGACGACTCCGCCGCGGGCGGCTCCGGTGCGGGGGGCGCCTCGGCGGGCGCCGGCTCGCCCCGGAGGACGGGTGCGCCGTCGGGGTCGAGGACCAGGTAGGCGGCCGCGCCCGCAGGGACGAGTCCGGCGGCCACCGCGGCCTGGGCGATCGCGGCGGGCGTGTTGCCGTCGATGACCTGCTGCTCGAGGCGCTGCACGTCCTGCGCCCGCTGGGCGTTGTCCGCGCGCAACCGGCTGGCCTCCAGCGAGTCGACCGCGATCGCGGTGTTGAGGACCAGCAGCCCCAGCGTCGTGCCGGCCAGGAGTGCGACGACGAGCAGCACGAACGGCGCCCGGCGGGAGCGCAGGGCCGCGCGGGCGCGCCGGCGGGGGCGGGGCGGCGGCGTGGTGACCACGCTGAGCTGCGGGCGGGACGGGGACCGCGGTGCCGTCCGGGCCGGAACGGCGCGCGCGGTCGCCGCCCGCGGGGTCACGGGGACACGGGCAGTGGCACGGCCGCTCATGCCGCCCTCCGGATGCGCTCGGCCGCGCGGACGCGGGCCGAGGCCGCGCGGGAGTTCGCGGCGACCTCGGCGTCGGAGGCGGCCTCGCCGCCACGGGTCAGGAGCCGGAGCACGGGGCCGTGCTCCGGGAGGGGCACGGGCATGCCGTGCGGGGTGTGGTCGGTCGCGCCCTCGGCGAGGGTCTGCTTGACGATGCGGTCCTCGAGGGAGTGGAAGGTGATGACGGCGATCCGCCCTCCGACGGCCAGCGCCTCGATCGCCGCGGGCAGCGCCCGCTCGAGGACGCCCAGCTCGTCGTTGACCTCGATCCGCAGCGCCTGGAAGGTGCGCTTGGCCGGGTGGCCTCCGGTACGCCGGGTGGCGGCGGGGATGGCGTCGCGCACCAGCTCGGCCAGCCGGGCGGTGGTGCTGAAGGGCTCGCGGGCTCGCTCGCGGTCGATGGCGGCGGCGATCCGGGACGCGAAGCGCTCCTCGCCGTACACCCGCAGCACCCGGGCCAGCTCCTTGGGCGGGTAGGTGTTCACGATCTCGGCGGCGGTGCGGCCCGCCCCCGGGTCCATCCGCATGTCCAGCGGGGCGTCGGCGGAGTAGCTGAAACCGCGGTCGGGGCGGTCCAGCTGCAGCGAGGAGACGCCGAGGTCGAACAGGACGGCCTGCACCTCGGCCACGCCGAGCCGGTCCAGGACGTCGGGCAGCTCGTCGAAGACGGCGGGCACCAGGGTGACCCGGTCGGTGTGGCCGGCGGCCTCGATGCGGCGGGCGGCCTCGGCGCGGGCGTCGGGATCGCGGTCCAGGCCGATCAGCCGGAGGCCGGGGTGGGCGTCGAGCAGCGCCAGCGAGTGGCCCGCGAGACCGAGGGTCGCGTCGACGAGCACGGCGCCGGGGGACGCGCAGGCGGGTGCGAGCAGTTCGGAGATCCGGTCCAGCAGGACGGGCACGTGCACCGGGGGCCGGGGCGCATCGGGCGCCGCGGCGGATCCGGTGCTGCTCATCGTCGACTGCCTCTCGGTTCCGGTGGAGCGCCGCGATCGTGCCGCGCCCCGGGGAGCGGTGGGGGGAGGTCGCCCGTCCGCGAGGTGGGGACAGGGCGGGTGGGGCGGAAGGCGCAGATGGGGCGGGAGCGCTCGGGTGGGGCGGGCGGCGGGGTGGGGCGTGGTGGGGCCGGTGGGGCGTGGTGGGGCGGACTCGGTGTGGTGGGCGGGGACGGGCCGCTCGGTGGAGATCCGTCCCCGCGGGGCGCCGCCTGGCGTCGGGGAAGAGCGTCAGGTGGTGCCCCGCGGGGCCGGGAGGTCGCCGGGGCCGGATCCGCCGGGAGGCGGAGCCGGTTCCACCCGCCGGGGCGGGACTCTCGGGAGCGGGGACCCAGCAGCGGGGAAGGCGGCTGGGGCCTGGACCCGGTCGAGCCGCGGGGAAGGCGGCTCGTTCGGGGGCTTCCGGGGCCCGGGTGGGGGCGGGTGGAGGCGGCCTGGGATCACGACAAGGTCGGCATCCCCTCGCTCTCCAGGTCGGCGTACGCGGCCTCCAGCTCGGCCACGTAGGCCTCCCAGTTGGCGGCGTCCCAGATCTCGAAGCGGGTGTCCACGCCGACGACGACGACGTCGCGGTCCAGCCCGGCGTACTCGCGGAGGCTCGCGGGGATCGTGATGCGGCCGGTCTTGTCCGGCTCGATCTCGACCATCGAGCCGAAACTCATGCGGGCGGCCATGCGCGCCCGTGCGGTGTCCGACGGCGCCATCGCGGCCATCGCGGCGCTCTGCTCGGCGACGCGGGCCATGGTGAGGCCGTAGACGCAGCGCTCCTGGCCCTTCTTGATCACCATGCCGTCGGCCACCTGGTCGCGGAAGCGGACGGGGAGGGCGAGCCGGCCCTTCTCGTCGAGACGCAGGGGGTAGCTGCCGACGAACACCGGATCACCCCCTGCATCTGTCCTCCACTGGCTCCGCAGCGACCCCTGAGCGGTCCCTGCCTCCCCACCAGGCGACACAGTAACCCACTGGCCCCCACCAGACACCACTCGACGCCGTGTCGTGGCCGGGCTCCCCACTCCCCTCCCAGCGCACCGCACAGCCCGCGTCCGACCGGGACCGACGCCCCCTCCGCAGCGCCCGCGGCCACGTACCGTGGGTGGCGTGACGGAGGCGGCGCGCAGGACCGGCGGAGTGACCGATCCACCCGTCGACGTCGCCGCGGCCGCGGGGCGCATCGCCGCGAACGTGGGCCGGGTCGTGCAGGGGAAGGACGCCGTCGTCCGGCTGGCCCTGGTGACGCTGCTCGCCGAGGGACACCTGCTCGTCGAGGACGTGCCCGGCGTCGGCAAGACGACGCTGGCCAAGGCACTGGCGGCGTCGATCGACGCGACGGTCCGCCGCATCCAGTTCACGCCCGACCTGCTGCCCAGCGACGTGACCGGCGTCGCGGTGTACGACCAGGAGTCGCGCGAGTTCGAGTTCAAGCCCGGCGCGATCTTCGCCAACGTCGTGGTGGCCGACGAGATCAACCGCGCCTCCCCCAAGACGCAGTCGGCGCTCCTGGAGTGCATGGAGGAGCGCCAGGTCACCGTGGACGGCGTCAGCTACGAGCTGGCCCGCCCGTTCCTCGTCATGGCGACGCAGAACCCCCTGGAGATGGAAGGGACCTATCCGCTGCCCGAGGCGCAGCGCGACCGGTTCACCACCCGGGTGTCGATGGGCTACCCCGACCAGGACGCCGAGCTGGCCATGCTCGACGACCGCGCCACCACCGACCCCCTCGCCGGGCTGCTCCCCGTCGCCGACGCGGCCTCGGTGCGCGACCTGATCACCGCCGTCGGTCGGCTGCACGTCGCGGAGGCGGTCCGCCGCTACGTCGTCGACCTGGTCGGGAGCACCCGCCGCTCGCCCAACCTCCGGCTGGGCGCCTCTCCCCGGGCCGGCCTGCAGCTGCTGCGCGCCGCGCGGGCGTCGGCGGCCCTCGCCGGACGCGACATGGTGCTCCCCGACGACGTCAAGGACCTGGCCGGCCCGGTGCTGGCCCATCGGCTGCTGCTGGCACCGTCCGCGGCCGGTGGCGGGCGCACCGCCGAGCACGTGGTCGCCGAACTGGTCGCCACGCTGCCGGTCCCGCGGGGGCGCTGACGCCGGTGCGCGGACCCGGAGCGGCACGGACCGCGCTGACCCGCCGCGGTCGGTGGCTACTCGCCGGCGGGGCGGCTCTGCTGCTCGTCGGTGCCCTGCTGGGCGAGCAGCCCGTGGTGCAGCTGGCCGTCTTCGTCCTCGCCCTGCCCGTCGTCTCGGCACTGATGGTGGCGCGAGACCGCTTCCGGCCGGCGGTCGCGCGGAGCGTGGCTCCGGCCAGGCTCCGGCGGGGCGAGAGCGCCGACGTCTCGCTCGAGATCACCAGCGCCGGGCGCAGCACGGGAGCCACCTGGCTGCTCACCGAGCAGGTGCCCCCCGCGGTCGGCCCCGACCAGCAGTTCACCGTGACCCGGCTCGCCACGGGCCGCCGGACCGCCCTGCGCTACCGGGTGGTCCCGGGTCGCCGCGGCCGCTACGCCCTCGGCCCGCTGCGATCACGGGTGGTGGACCCCTTCGGGCTGGTCGAGCGCAGCAACCCCGGCGCCGGCACCGAGCCCCTCCTCGTCGTCCCGCGGGTGCAACCGCTCGGTGCGGCGGGGCCGCTCGACGGGCACGGCGGCGAGGGCTCGCGGCGGTCCATCGCCGTGCACGGCGAGGACGACGTCAGCATCCGCGAGTACCGCCGCGGCGACGACCTCCGCAAGGTGCACTGGCGGGCCACCGCGCGCACCGGCGACCTGAAGGTCCGCCTCGAGGAGCGCCCGTGGCGGGCGCGGACGACCGTGCTCCTCGACGCCCGCCGGCCCGCGCACCTGATCGCGCCCCAGCACGACCCCGACCCGGCCGACAGCCTGGAGTGGGCCGTGGAGGCGACGGCCAGCATCGCGATCGCGCTCGGCGGGCGCGGCCATGAGGTGCGCGTGGTCACCGAGAGCGGCGAGCTCGAAGGCTCCGGCCGCGGGCCGGCCGGACCGCTCGGCGCCGCCCCCGAGGAGCTCCTCGACCGGCTGGCCACGCTCACCCCCACGGCCGGCACCGAGCTGACCACGGGGATCGAGGTGCTCCGCCGCATCGCCGGCGACGGCGGGGTCGTCTGCGTCCTGGGCGCGGTGGGCCCCGACGACGTCACCGCCCTCGTGCGCGCCCGGTCCGGGGCCTCGGCCGGTCTGGCGGTGCTGCTCGACCTCGGCAGCTTCCTGCCCGCCGTGCGCGGGCACCGTCCGGACGCGTCCGGCGCGTCCACGGCCTTGTCCGAGCAGCGCGACGAGGCCGCCGGGATGCTGCGCGCGGCCGGCTGGCGGGTCGCCGTCGCGCGCGCCGGCGATCCCGTCGCGCAGGCGTGGGCCGCTCTCTCCGGCGGACCGGTCGCGGAGCCGGCCCGATGAGCCGCACCGACGTCCGCACACCGGTGGCCGCCGCGGCGGCGACGCTGCTGGGGGCGCTCGCCCTCTCGCCGGTGCTCTCGTCGGGGACGTGGGTGCGCCCGGCCGTCGACGCCATCCTGGTCGTCCTGCTGACCGGGCTCGCGCTGCGGTCTGCCGGGCAGGCGATCGCCGCCCGCGCCTTCCCCCGGCGGCCGGTGCCGGTGCCGCTGGCGGCCCTCGGCACGGCGCTGGTGCCGGCGGGACAGCTGGCCGCGCTGACCGGCTACCTGATCGCCCGTTTCACCTCCCCGGGAGGGATCCTGGCCCTCGTCCCCACGCCGGGCGGGATCGAGGCGCTGCTGGCGGTCCTGCGGGACGGTGCCGACGAGATCCGGGAGCAGACGGCCCCGGCCGTCCCGGTCGCCGCGCTGATGGCGCTGATCGCCCTCTTCGTCGGGCTGGTCGCGGTGATCGTCGACCTGCTCGCCGTCGGAGGGCGGCAGGCCGCCTTCGCCGGGCCGACATTGCTCGTGCTGTTCGGCGTGCCGGTGTTCACGCTCGGCGGCGACATCGGACTGCTCCCCGTCGTCGGCCCCGCCGCCGGGCTGGCGCTGCTGCTGTGGGCCGACCAGTCCCGCCAGCTGGACACCGCCGCGCGCAGTGGACGGCACTACGCCGGAGGCGGCACGGCGGTGCGCATCGGCCTGGTGGCGGTGCTGGTCGGCGTGCTCGGGGGCGGGATGGTGCCGACGCTGGCGGAGGGATCCCTGAGCGGCGGGCCCGGCGGATCCGGTTCGACGGGGACGTCGCTGGACCCGGTGGCGAGCATGGTCGGCGAGCTGACTCGGAACAACCCCGTCGACCTCCTGCGGGTCGAGACCGCAGTGCCCGATCCCGGCTACCTGCGCTCGGTCACCGTCGACCGGTACGACGCCGCCGCCGGCTGGTCGCTGGGCGCGCCCGGAGCCCTGCTGCCGCTGGACGCCCAGCTGCCCAGGACCCACGACGAGACGGCGGCGCGCCCGGTCACCGCGAGGATCGAGGCGCTCGGGCACGACGACCGGTTCCTCCCGGTCCCCGTGTCGCCGGTGCAGGTCCGGCTGGGGGGCGACGGGGACGACTGGCGGTACGACCCCATCACCGGGACCGTCGCGGGGTCCGGCGTCACGAGCGAGGACCGGGTCTACGAGGCCACCGCCTCGGAGGTGCGCCCGACGCCCGAGCAGCTGGCGGAGGCCCCACCTCTGCGTCCCGGCGACCTCCAGGAGCGCTTCCTCGCTCTCCCACCGCTCGATCCCCGCGTCACCGCCCAGGTGGAGGAGCTGGTGGGCGGGATCGAGGGCGGATACGCGCGCGTCCGGGCCGTCCTGGACTTCCTGACCGACCCGGCCAGCGGCTTCACCTACGCCCTCTCCACTCCCCCGGGCACCAGCGGCGACGACCTGGTCGACTTCCTGACCGAGCGCCGGGGGTACTGCGAGCAGTACGCCGGGGCGATGGCGGTCATGGTCCGCGCGGCCGGGATGCCGGCCCGGGTCGCGCTGGGCTACACCCCGGGGACCGTGCAGGACGACGGCAGCCGGCTGATCACCAGCGACGACGCGCACGCCTGGGTGGAGGTCTACTTCGACGGCCTGGGCTGGGTGCCGTTCGATCCGACACCGATCGACGTCGACCGCCGGGCCGAGCTGCCGTGGGCGCCCCGGGTGGCCGCCGAGGAGCTGCCGGAGCAGACACCCGAGCTGCCGGCGCTTCCCCCCGACCTGGCCCTGCTGGACCCGGTGTCCCCCCTGGGCCCCGACCTCGGCCCCACGGACCCGGCGACCACCGACGCTGCACCCGCGGACGAGGCGTCCTGGCCGGTCCGCGGTGCCCTGGTCCTGCTGGTCGCCGCGGTGGCCGCGCTGCCGGCGGGGCTGCGGCTGCTCCAGCGGCGCCGCCGGCTGGCGCTCGGGACGGCGGGTGCGCTGTGGGACGAGCTGATCGCGACCGCCGACGACCTCGGCGTCCCCCGCGATCCGTCCTGGACGCCGCGGGAGGCCGGCCGCGCCCTCGCGGAGCGGACGGCCGGCTCCCCGGGCGCAGAGGCGATCCAGCGCCTGGCGCGGGCCGAGGAGGTGTCCAGCTACGGGCCGGTTCCGGACGCCCAGGACGACGGCCTGGTCGCGGAGCTGCGCACCGCCCGGCGGGAGCTGGTCGAGGGGGCCGGCCGACGCGCCCGGTGGCGGGCGGCGTTCTGGCCGGCGTCGCTGCCTGCCGCGGTGCGGGCCGCGCTGCCGGCCTGGGCGGTCCGTCGCCCGGTGCTGCCCGGGCCGTGGCGCGGGAGCCGACGGGCCTGAGCCGGCCGGGGGTCCCGGAGACGGGCCCGAGCGGACGCGCGCAGCCGCCGTCCCGGAGGACGACGGCTGCGTGTGCGCGAGCTGGAACCGAGGGCTACTGGTCGTAGCGGCGGCGGAACCGCTCCTCGAGCCGGCTCTTCAGCGGCTGGCGCCCGCCCCGGCTGCTGCGGCTGCTGCCGCGGCCGGGCCCGGACGGGTTGCGACCGCTCGTCGGAGCGGGGCCGGGTTCGACCGCCCCGGTGGCGACCTTGTAGTTCAGGACGGCGAGCGCCGTACCGCCGAAGGCGACGAGGAAGCCGAGCGCACCGATGAGCCACTCCTGCGCGACGGCGCCGCCGACGAGGATCGCGAAGCCGACGACGACGAGGACGGCGCCGATCTGCAGTCGCCGGCGGGACTTCTGCCGACGGTCACCGGTGCGTACGGAGGAGGCGAACTTGGGATCGTCATCGACGAGGGCGCGCTCGATCTGCTCCAGCAGCCGTTGTTCGTGCTCGGAGAGCGGCACGTCGACCTCCAGGTGGGCGGAGCCATGGCCGTCGGAGGCTCCCGCCGACGGTGACTTCGAGGATACGAGCCCTTTGCGGGGCGCGAAAGGTGACGATACGGCGAGCCGCGAGGAACCGCCGGTGGTCATCCTTCCGGGTGTTCGACGGTCGATCGGCCGGGAAGGTTCCCCGCGCTCCCGGGGAGCGTTGCGCCGGGCGCCGGACCGGCTCCGGTAGCCCCCCGGGAGCGCCCCGGGCGCCCGTCGCGGTGCAGCAGGGTGGCCGGGCGGACCGCGCCCGCACCGAACCGGCGGGCGGCGCGGTCGGCGGCCAGCTCGGCGTCGCGCCGGCCGTGCTCGCGGGCGCCGAGCTCCAGCTGCTGGGGCGCCGACCCGGCCTCCACCAGCCGTTCGGCGCGCACCCCCACCAGCCGGATGCGGGCCCGGTCGAGGCCGAGCGCGTCGAACAGCGCCCGGGCGGTGTCGTAGAGCTCCTGCCCGACGTCGGTCGGGACGTCGAGGGTGCGGCTGCGGGTGATCGTGGCGAAGTCGGCGAAGCGGACCTTGATGCTCACCGTCCGGGCCAGCCACCCGCCCGAGCGCAGCCGGCCCGCCGTCCGCTCGGAGAGCAGCAGGAGCTCGCGGTGGATGACCTCCGGGTCGTCGACGTCGGTGCCGAAGGTCTCCTCGTGACCGGTCGACTTCTCCGGCTCGTCGGGGACCACCCGGCGCGGGTCGCGTCCCCACGCCAGCTCGTGCAGGTGGGCGCCGGCGGCGGGCCCCAGGGCCCGCTGCAGCGTCCTGGCCGGCACGTGCGCGAGGTCACCCACGGTGCGCATGCCCAGCCGCAGCAGCTGCTCCTCGGTCTTGGGGCCCACGCCCCACAGCGCGCCGACCGGCAGCGGGTGCAGGAAGTCCATGACCTCGGCCGGGCGGACGATCCGCATCCCGTCGGGCTTGGCCGAGGTCGAGGCGAGCTTGGCGACGAACTTGCTCCCCGCGACGCCGACCGAGCAGGTGATGCCCTGCTCGTCGAAGACGCGGGCGCGGAGGTACTCGCCGATCTCGGCGGCGTCGCCCAGCCGACGGCCGGCGCCGGCGACGTCGAGGAACGCCTCGTCCAGGCTCACCGGCTCCACCAGCGGGGTGATCGAGCGGAACAGGGCCATCACCGACCGGGAGACCTCGCCGTAGAGCGCCAGGTCGCCGGGGAGCACCGTCGCCGACGGGCACAGCCGCAGCGCGCGGGCGGTGGGCATGGCCGCGTGCACGCCGTAGCGCCGCGCCTCGTACGTGGCCGAGGTGACCACGCCCCGGTTGCCCGCCCCGCCCACGATGACCGGGGTCCCGGCCAGCTCCGGCCGCCGTCGCACCTCGACGCTGGCGAAGAACGCGTCCATGTCGACGTGCAGGACCGTGCAGCCCCCGGCGCGGCCGGCCTCCGTACCCACCGGCCCTCCTCGCACGTCGACCCCCGATCGAACATCTGTTCGATCAGGGGTCGACGATAGCGGGTTCCGGGCAGGTCAGCCGGCGGCGACCCGCTGACGCTCGGCGTCCGTGCGGCTCGGCCACATCTTGGCGCCCAGGATCCCGCCGAGCGCTGCGGCGGTGATCCCCAGCCCCAGGCCCAGGACCGCCCAGGCGGCTGCGTCGGTGGCCACCTCGGTCGCCTGGCTCGCCGCGACGTCGGGCAGGTCGGCCTGCTCGATGCCCGTGACGTCGTTGACCACGCCGGCCAACGAGCCGAGCAGGGCGCCGCCACCGAACAGCGTCAGGAACAGGATCGACACGACCGACAGGGCCCAGACGAGGATGCCGTGCAGCAGCCCGTCGCTGAAGCCGCGCCACACCGCACTGGCACCGGCGGTCAGGCCTCCGAGGAACAGGGCGATCAGCCCGTTGATCGCACTGAACCAGTCGGCGTTGTTCCCGGCGCCGCCCCCCGGGCCGACCTCCCACCACTCGAGGGCCAGCGTCGCCAGCTGGAGCAGCAGGAACGTCGGGACGGCGACGATCAGCCCCGCCCACACCGGCCCCCACCGGACCCGGTCCTGCCGGGGCGGTGCGGCCCGCATCGGCGTCACCGCGGAGGCTCCCTCCGCCGGTCGCTCGACGGCGGTCCCTTCGCGGGCGGTGTCCTCGTGGACGGTGCGGTCGTGGGCGACGTTGTCCTCGAACGTGGTGTCGGTCCGCGTACGGCTCTCGGTCATGGCTCCACTCCTCCGGATGCGTTCAGCTGACTCGTCTCGTGCAGGACCTCTCTCGCGCAGGGTTGCGGTGTTCCCACCTGCGGGAAGAGGCTTTCCCCCGCTAGGCGCCGGAACGCCCGCTCCATCGATCCGTGACCTGATCGTCATGTCCCTGGGCAGGTGTCAGAGCGCCGGGCACGAGGTACTGCCCGACCAGGGCCGCCGTCCGGCGGCAGGGGAACGAGACGAAGCGGAGGAGCCCATGGCTCTGGAGGACAAGACCAGCGGCGACGGCGGGGCCGACGGCGGCGCCGACAGCGGCGCGCACGGTCCGGCCGACGGCGCCGCGGGCGCGGCCGACCACGGAGCTGCCGGCACCCCCGGCGGCCACGACGGCGGTGCCGACGGTGGCGCGGACAGCGGTGCCGACGGTGGCGCGGACGGCGGTGCCGACGGCGGTGCGGACAGCGGTGCCGACGGCGGCGCGGACGGCGGTGCCGACGGTGGCGCGGACGGCTCGGCCTGAGCGAGAACCCCGCCCCGCAGGGCCGGGTGGAGCAGCCGCTCCACCCGGCCCTGCGGCGGTGCACGAACACCGACCCCGAGGTCTTCGCCCGGGACCACTGGGGCCGGCGGCCGCTGCTGACCCGCGCCGCGGACACCGGTAACACCTTCACCGACCTGCTCGACCTCGCCGCGGTCGACGAGCTGCTCTCCCGCCGCGGGTTGCGCACGCCCTTCCTGCGCATCGCCAAGGACGGCCAGGTCGTCGACGCGGCGCGCTTCACGACCTCCGGCGGCGCCGGTGCGGAGATCGCCGACCAGGTCAGCTCGGACGCCGTGCTGCGGCTGTTCGCCGACGGCAGCACCGTGGTCCTGCAGGGCCTGCACCGGCTCTGGCCGCCGCTGATCGAGTTCGCCGACCAGCTGGCCGCCGACCTCGGTCACCCCACGCAGGTCAACGCCTACGTCACCCCGCCGTCCTCCCGCGGGTTCGACCCGCACTACGACGTGCACGACGTGTTCGTGCTGCAGGTGGCCGGCCAGAAGCACTGGACCATCCACGAGCCGGTGCTGCCCGACCCGCTGCGCACCCAGGTGTGGACCGACCGCCGCGAGGAGGTGGCCGCCGCCGCGACGCGCGAGCCGGTGATCGACGCCGTCCTGGAGCCCGGCGACGTCCTCTACCTCCCCCGCGGCTTCCTGCACTCGGCCACCGCGCTCGGCGAGATCAGCGCCCACCTGACCATCGGCATCCACTCGGTGACCCGCTGGGGCGCGGCCGAGTCGGCGCTGGACCTCGTCCGGACCCTGGCCGCCGAGGACCCGGGGCTGCGCGGCTCGTTCCCCCTGGGCGTCGACCTGAGTCGACCCGACTCCGTCCGGGACGAGGTCGCCGCGGTGATCGCCGGCCTCCAGGAGTGGCTCGGCCGGGTGGATCCCACCGAGGTGGCCGATCGACTGCGCGCCCGTACCTGGGCCCAGGTGCGCCCGGAACCGGTCGCGCCGCTGGCCCAGTCGGCCGCGGCGGCCGCGATCACACCCGACACCGTCCTCCGGCTGCGCAGGCGGCTGCGCTGTGCGCTGCGCGACGCGGACGACGGCGGCGTGACGCTGCTCGGCGGGCGCCGGTCGCACGCCTTCCCGGCCTCGGCGCGCCCGGCGCTGGCCGAGCTCCTGGCCGTCGGCGAGCTGAAGGTGGGCGACCTGCCCGGCCTGGAGCAGGACGAGCGGATCGCCCTGGCGCGCCGGCTCGTCACCGAATCGGTCGCGGTGGTCCCGGACGCCGCAGCACCCGGACCGTGACGCCCGCGGCTCCCCGGTCCGCGGGCGACTTCTGCCGCGTGGAGGTCCCTCCCCGGCCGGCGGGGCGCCTGGACCCCACGCGCTGCTCGGTCCAGGCCCTGGCCCGTGGCGACTCCGGTATCGCGACGGCCTCCCCCGTGCAGCGGTGGCTGCTGGTCGAGCAGCCGGGCCCGTGGGGGCGCGACGCGCTGTCGCAGTCGCGGTTCGACCCGGGCGTGGCCCCGCTGCTGGCCGAACGGGCCCGCCGCGAGGACGTCCGGGTGCTGCTCGTGCGCCGTCCCGGTGACCGGCTGGCCGACGCCGGGGGCCGCTGGGCGTACGCCGACAGCCGGCCCGGCCGCGAGGGGCTGTGGTGGTCGGTGCGGTCGTCGGACGCCGACCTGCTGACCGCCCCCTGGGACGGGTCGGTGGGCGAGCCGGCCGGCGGCCCCACGTACCTGGTGTGCACGCACGGTGGGCACGACGCCTGCTGCGCGCTCCGCGGCCGGCCGCTGGCCCGCGCCATGCCCGCGCCGGGCCCCGCCGACGTGTGGGAGTGCAGCCATCTCGGCGGCGACCGGTTCGCCGCGAACGTCGTCGTCCTCCCGCACGGCTTCTACTACGGCCAGGTGCCGGGGGACGGCGCGCTGCTGGTGGCGGCCCACGAGCAGGGACAGGTGGCGCTGGCGTGGCTGCGCGGCCGTGCGGGGCTGCCGGCGCACGTGCAGGCGGCCCAGCACGGCGCCCGCGAGGAGCTGGGGCTGCTGGGGGTCGACGACCTGGCCCCCCTGGGCGCCACCCGGCTGCCGGAGACCGAGCGGGATGCCGAGCGGTGGGAGGTGACGCTGGCCGGACCCGGTGGCCCCGTCACCGTCGTCGTCGAGAGCCGGCCCTCCCCCGAGGCCGTGCGCCTGACCTGCTCCGCGGCGCGGCCCGGCCGGGTGCGCACCTGGCACCGGCTGTCGGTCGACCCGCCGCCCGGCGCCTGACCCGCGGAACCGCCGTCGTCAGGTCAGGGACGAGCCGCGCGCGGCCAGCAGCGGAATGGCCAACTCGGTCGCCGTGAGCGAGCCGTGGAAGGCGGTCAGCCGGCTGGGGCCCGGCTCGCGCTCGGACGCGGTGAGCGCCCAGGTCCCGCGGGCCAGCGCGACGACGTCCCCGATGCGGGCCGCCATCCCGGGGTCGACGGCGCCGAACACCCCGCTGGCGACCGCCTCGTCGCGGGAGACGACCCAGGCGCGCTCGCCGAGCACCTCCCGCCACCGGTCCAGCACGTCGGCGGCGGCCCCCGGCACGGTGTGCACGTACCGGGCGCGCGGTTCGCCGGCCAGCAGGCGGACGCCGTCGTCGAGGCCGGGCACCGCGTCCAGGTCCAGCCGGGTCCCGGGCGGCACGTCGAGCATCCCGTGGTCGGCGGTGACCAGCAGGGCGGCGTCGCCGGGGAGGCCGGCCACGATCTGCTCGACCATGCGGTCGACGAGCTGGAGCTGCGCCCGCCAGCTGCCGGAGTCCACCCCCCGGACGTGCCCGGTGAGGTCGAGGTCGGCGAAGTAGCCGTAGACGAGTGCCCGCGGGGTGGCGTGCACCGCCCGCAGGACCAGGGCGGCGAGGTCACCGGCGCCGACGGTGCCGGTGTAGGTGGCGCCGCCGTACGCCGCCCGGCTCAGGCCGCTGCCGGTGTAGGCGTACGGGGCGACGACGGTGGCGGGCACCCCGGCAGCCGCGGCCCGCGCGAACACGGTGGGCTGCGGCGCCCAGCTGTCGGGATCGGGGTCGTCGCGCCACTTGGTGTGGTCCAGGGCGCGGTCCTCCCCCGGCACGTCGGTGACGAAGCCGAGGATCCCGTGGCTGCCGGGCGGCAGTCCGGTGCCGAGGGTGGTGAGGCTGACCGGGGTCGTGCTCGGGCACGGCGCGGAGAGGTCGCCGGCCGGGGAAGCCAGCGCGGCGAGGGTGGGTGCGAGGTGGGCGTGCTGCCGGACGAGGTCGGCGCCGAGCCCGTCGACGAGGAGCACGGCCACCCGCCGGGCGCCGGCCAGCGCGGCGGTCAGCCCGAGCGGGTCGGCGGGCAGGGCCCCACGGTCGAGGGGGACGCCGAGCGCCGCTGCCACGCCGGGCAGCACGTCGGCCAGGGTGGCGGCGCCGTAGTCGGGACGGTGCAGGTCCGGCGGCAGCAGGTCCGGCTGGGCCATCAGGGCGCGGCGGCGAGGACGTGCAGACCGGTCGCCACGTCGCGGTAGGGCGAGGCGCCGGCCAGCGCCAGCTCGAGGGCCCGCACCGCATCGGGGTCGGCGCCGGAGTCGAGCAGGTCCGCGACGACCGAGACGCCCCGCCACGGGCCGGGCCGCAGACCGGCGCCCTCCACGAGCGCGAGCAGGTCGGCCGGGGTGAACCGGCGCCGTGCCGTGGGGCGGGTGCGGGTGGCCGCGGGATCGCGATCCTCGAGCAGGGCCAGCGCCTCGACGGGGTGCCCAGCGACGGCGCGGGCCAGGACGGCACCGGCGCGGTTGGCCGCCGCGACGCTCACCTGGCCGCCGGGGCGCAGGGCGCCGGCGATCTCCCGCAGCGTGACGGCGGGGTCGTCGACGACCTCCAGGACGAAGTGGCAGAGGGCCAGGTCGTAGCCGCCGTCGTCAGGGGTGAGCCCGGTGAGGACCTCGCCGAGCAGGTCGCCGTCGCCCTGCACGCCGCGGACCCGGTCGCCCACGCCGGCCGTGGCGGCCCGCCGGCCGAGGGTGGCGAGCGCGTCGGCGCTGGGGTCGACGACGGTGACCTCGTGGCCCAGCCGGGCGAGCGGGACGGCGAACATGCCGCTGCCACCGCCGACATCCAGCACCCGCAGCGGGGTGCCGGCGCCGAGGACCGGGTCCAGGGCCGCCCAGACGGCAGCCCCGCGGGGCGGGAGCTGCTCGGCGGGCGACGGAGCTGACGGAGTCGGCACCTGCCGGAGCCTAGTGGCGCGACGCGGCGCCCACCGCTTCCCCGCCGGGAGGCGCCGCGTCGTCGGGTCAGGCGGGGACGCTGTCGGCGGCCCGCCTGATCTCGGCCAGGTCGATGCGGCGCATCTGCAGCATCGCCTGGGTGGCGCGCTGGGCCCGGGCCGGGTCGGGGTCGCCGATCAGGCTCATGAGCTCGGTGGGGGTGGCCTGCCAGGAGACGCCGAAGCGGTCCTTGAGCCAGCCGCACATGCTCTCCTCGCCGCCGCCCGCGAGCAGCCCGTACCAGTAGTGGTCGGCCTCCTCCTGGTCGGCGCACATGATCTGGAAGGAGACGGCCTCGGTGAACCGGAACTGCGGCCCGCCGTTGAGCGCCGTGTACTGCTGACCGTCGAGGGTGAACCGCACGGTCACGACGTCCCCCTCCGTCATCGGCGGGGGCAGGTCGGGCCCGTAGCGGGTGACCTCGTCGATGCGTGAGTTCGGGAAGACCGAGGTGTAGAGCTGCGCGGCCTCCTCGGCCTGGCCGTCGAACCACAGGCACGGGATCTGCTGGGGCATGGTGGGTCCTCTCGCGGGTCCTGGTCGCTGACGGGAGCTAGGACCGCGGGACGCGCCGGAACTGATCGACCGGCCGGCAGGGAGACCACAGCCTCGGCTGGGTGACGGCGCGGGCGGACGGGACCCTGGTGGGCTTCGTGGACGTCGCGTGGGACGGCGGCGACCACGCCTTCCCGCTCGACACGAAGACCCGAGGGGAGCGCCAGCGGGAGGGCATCGCTCGAGGGTCGTGCGGCCCGAGCTTCGCCTCTTCTACGTCGACGCCTGCGGGTTCCTGGAGACCGACGACGCTCAGCCCGTGAGCCAGCGCTCCCAGGCGGGGCGGACGAGGCCGGCGAGGACCGCGTAGCCGTCGGTCCCGGGGTGGGCGCCGTCGCCGGCGGCCACCTCCGCCCGCCAGGTGGGGTCGGCCGCCAGGGTGGCGACGACGGGGACGTAGGGCACGCCGTGGTCGGCGCAGGTGCGCGCGAAGCGCTCGTCGAGGTCGGCGATCCGCTCGTTCTGGGCGGCGTCGGCGACCGCCGGCGGGCCGACCACCAGCACCGGCCACCGCGCGTCGGCCGCACCGGTGAGGATCTCCTCGAGCGCCGCGACCGACCGGTCGGGCGCCAGCCGCGGGGCGCCGTGCTCCTCGGTGGTGTCGTTGACGCCGGCGGAGAGGGCGACCCGCGCCTCCCACTCCCCTCCCGCCAGGCGGGGACGGCACTCGGCGGCCCAGCGACCGGCGATCTCGGCGGTGGTCTGCCGCCGGACGCCGAGGACGTAGCTGGTCAGCGCGAGGCCGTCGCGCGCGCTGCCGGCGGCCAGCCGGCCGGCCCAGCCGAGCTGCTCGGGGTCGCCGACGCCGGCCACGAACGAGTCGCCGACGAAGCAGATCCGCAGGTCCCGGGGCACGCCGCCATCCTGCCGCGTGCTGCCCGCGTTCTCCGCCGATGCCTGCGGAGCCGGGGCCGGGCCGGTGCAGCTGCGCCCGGTCCCCTGCCGACCGGCCGGTCGTTTGCCGGAGCGGGGTCAGCGGGCAGATGTGCCCCGACAGGTACCGCACCGACCGAGGAGTCGCCTTGACCAGGTCCATCCGCACCCGTCCGCTGCGCGCCACGGCGGCCGCGTTCTTCATCGCTGCCGCCTCGCTGACCACCGTCGCCTGCGGGGAGGACGTCGTCGACGACGGCGTCGAGCAGGAGGTCGACGAGGGGGTCGACGACGTCGAGGAAGGCGTGGACGACGCCGAGCAGGAGGTCGAGGAGGAGGACTGATCCCTCCACGCGCCGCACCGCTCTCCTCCCCGTGCCACGTGGCCGGAGAGGAGGACGACGGCTGATTCCCGGCCCCGCCCTCCCGGCCTCGACCGTGCGGGAAGGGCGGGGGTGGCGCCCCTCCCGGTCAGGCAGCGGCGCCGGTCTGCGGATGCGGAGGATCGGGCTACTCGTAGCAGTCCTGGTCGATGAACTGGAGGGCCAGATCGGTGACCGCCCCGTCGGAGAACGCGATGCGGTACACGGCCTTGTCGTTCCCGGGCACCGGGGCGTAGCCACGCATGACGTGGTCGCTCGGGTCCCAGTCGGGGTAGGCCGCGTCCACGGCGGCCGTCGGGCTGCCGATCCCGATCCCCTCGACCGTCTGCACGCCCGTAGGCGCGTCGATGGCTGCGATGCCGAGGGTCTCGGAGTGGAAGACCCAGCCTTCGTCGGCCGGTGCGCCGCTGAGCGCTGAGCGCCACAGGCACCTGTCGCTGACCGGTTCGTCCACGAACGGTTCGACGACGCCACTGGCCTCCGCCTGATCGCGGTCCATGCCGAGCTTCAGCGCGCCGAAGCCGTCCGGGCCGAGCACGGGAGTGGACTGGGCCGGCGGAGCACTCTCCGTTGCGGCGGCACCGGCCGTGGTGGGCGCGGAGGGTGCCGACGAGGTCGCCGTCGTGGGCGAGGGATCCGCCGACGTCTCGGTCGAGTCCTCCCCGCAGGCGGCTAGTGCCCCCGCCATGCCGAGGGCCAGGACGAGAGCGCTGGTGCGGCGAACGCGCTTCATGCGAGGAACTCCCAGGGGTCGCGAGACGGAGCTGACGGCCGGCTGCCGTCGTCCTCCGATATCGGCCGGGTCGCACGACATGTGCACCGATGTGGGACGGGACGTTCCCGGATCTGCCGGCGCACCGGCGGTCCCGACGCGGGCACCGTTCCCGGTTCAGTGGCCGGAGCTGCCGGGGCTGGAGTGCCAGAGCTTGCGCGGCGGACTCGCGGCCGCACGCCGAGCGGCCGTCCCGGCGTCGTCGCCGGCCGGCTTGATGTCGGCGTAGGGCGACATCCGGAATCCCGTCGGGTGGACGAGCACGGGCTTGACCACCACCGGCCGCGAGGCACGTGAGGCCGCGGCCCCCGCGATCGCCTGCTCCGTGTACTCCCCCGGCGCCGCCATCAGCTCGCGCACCGCATCCAGTCCGCCGGCCTCCCACGCCTCATGCAGCGCCGGCAGTTCCCATGCCCCGGTGGCCCGGATGGAGACGCCGCGCGGCCCGGTCCGCCGCAGCACCCCCCGTACCACCAGCAGCCACGAGTGGAACACCGTCGCCGCGTAGGGCCCCTGCACGTCCTCGAAGAAGGTGGAGTCCGTGCAGCCCGAGCCGTCGTCGAGCGTCACGAACACCACCCGCCGTCCCGACCGGATCGGCGGGGTCTGCGTCGCCACCTTCACCCCGGCGACGAGCAACTCCGAGCCGCTGCGGCAGCCCAGCAGGTCGGCGGCCGGGACCGCTCCGAGCGCGGCGAGGAACGGCTTGTAGAAGTCGACGACGTGCCGACTGGCGTCCAGGCCGAGCACCTCGAGCTCGGCCCGCACCAGCTCGGCGTCGGTGAACTCCGGCAGCCCGCTCCCCTCGGCCCAGCCGGGGCCGCTGCCGAGCCCGCCGGCGCCCTCCTCCTGCCCCGGCACGTCCTCGAGCGGGAACAGGCCGTCCTGCCCGGCGTCCTCCAGCCCGAGGAGGTCCAGGCTCAGCTGCCCGGCTGCGGCAGCCCGCGCACCGCTGCGGCGCAGGCGGTCCAGCTCGCCGATCTGCAGCAGCAGGTCGCGGCGGGTCAGCTGGCGGCGGCGGTGCGCGGGCCGGCGCGACTCGCGGTCGCGCATGCCGAAGCCGTAGAGCGAGTCGAACCCGCCGGCGAGCACCAGCCGCTCCACCACCGGACGGGACACCGACGCCCGCGACCAGAAGTCGGTCAGCGACCGGTAGGGCTGTCCGGTGACGATGCGGGCGACCTCGTCGTCGGAGATCCCCTTCACGTCGGCCAGCGCCAGCCGGATGCCGTACCGGGAGGGGTCGGGCATCGCCGTCGGCATCCACTCCGGTCGCCGCCAGTCCCCGGTCTCGCTCGTCGCCGGGGTTTCGTCACACCCCTCTTCCCGGTCCCCGCTCTCGATGTCGCAACGCTCGACCCGGTAGGTCGCGCCCGAGGCGTTCACGTCGAGCCCGAGCACCCGGATGCCGAAGTTGCGGGCGTCGTCGAGGATCAGCCGCTTCGGGTACATGCCGGGGTCGTGGGTGAGCACCCCGGCCAGGAACGCCGCCGGGTGGTGGGTCTTGAGCCAGGCCGACTGGTAGGTGGGCAGCGCGAACGCCGCCGCGTGGGCCTTGCAGAACCCGAAGGAGCCGAAGGCGACCAGCACCTGCCAGACCTGCTCGGCGACCTCCGCCGGGTAGCCGGTGTCCAGCACGCGGGGCATGAACCAGGCCCGCACCTCGGGATGGGCGTCCTTCTCCCCCAGCGCCCGGCGCACCTCGTCCGCCTCGGCCAGCGTGCAGCCGGTCATCCGGGAGACCACCTGCAGCACCTGCTCGTGGAAGACCACCACCCCGGCGGTCTCCTCGAGCGCGAACGCGAGGTCGGGGTGCGGGTAGACCGCGTCGCGCCAGCCGTTCCGGGCCATGAGGAACGGGGTGACCATGTCGCTCTTCACCGGGCCGGGCCGGAACAGCGAGATGTCGATGATGATGTCCTCGAAGGTCTGCGGCCCGAACTTGCCGACCAGCTCGCGCTGGCCCGGCGACTCGATCTGGAACATCCCCAGCGTGCGGGTGCTGCGGATCAGCTCGAACGTCGTCGGGTCGTCCCGCGGGACGGCATCGATGTCGACGGTCTCGCCGTCGACCCGGGCGACCTCGTCGAGGGCGTGCGCGATCGCCGACTGCATGCGGATGCCGAGCAGGTCGAGCTTGAGCAGCCCGAGCTCCTCGACGTCGTCCTTGTCGAACTGGCTCATCGGATAGCCGAGGTAGCTGCTCTCGACGGGTGTGCGGTCGAGCAGGGTGGCGTCGGACAGCAGCACGCCGCACGGGTGCAGCGCGATGTGCCGGGGCAGCCCGTCGAGCCGGGCGACCAGGTCGAACAGCAGGTCGAGGTCGCCGGAGCCACCGGCCCGCTTCGACCCGTACCGGCTGGCCCGCAGCTCGGGCAGGTCGCGCAGCGCGGCGTGCACCTGGTTGGCCCGGATGTGCGGAAAGGCCTTGGCGACGGCGTCGATCTCGGCCTGCGGCAGGCTCAGCGCGGCGCCGACGTCGCGGATGGCGTGCCGCACCCGGTAGGTGTCCATCATCGAGATGCAGCTGACCCGGTCGGCGCCGAAGCGGTCGAGGACGGCGTCGTAGACCTCCATCCGCCGCGCGGACTCCACGTCGATGTCGATGTCGGGCAGCTGGTGGCGCAGCGGCGAGAGGAACCGCTCCATCAGCAGGCCGTAGCGGATCGGGTCGACGTCGGAGATGCCGAGCAGGTAGGTGACCAGGCTGCCGGCGCCCGAGCCGCGCGCCGCCGCCCGAACCCTCAAGCTCTTGATGAGGTCGACCACGTCGGCGACGGTGAGGAAGTAGGAGGGGTAGCCGAGCTGGTCGATCACCGCGAGCTCCTCGTCGAGCCGGGTGCGCACCCGCTCCGACGGCGCCATCCCGCGCCGGCCCAGCCCGGCCTCGCAGCGGGCACGCAGCACCTGCGAGGAGGTCATCCCCCGCTCGGCGGACGTGGTGACGACGTCGAGCTCGGGATAGCGGACGCTGCCGATGCCCAGGTCGTTCCGCGGATCGACCGCGCACTGCTCGGCCAGCCGCGCGGTGCGCTCGAGCAGCCGCAGGGCGGCATCCCGGTCGGGGCCGACGAGGTCCTCGGCGACCTGCGCCATCTCCTTGCCCGACTTCAGGTAGCCCTCGGCGGTGCGCCGGTCGACGTGCCGCAGGTCCAGCGGGACCAGCCGGCGGGCGGCGTCGAGGACGTCGGCGGTGGGCGCGTCCAGGGCGTCGACGTACCGGACCGCGTTGCTGAGCACCACCGGCACGCCCTGCTCGGCGGCGAACCGGAGCATCGCCTGCGCTCGCTGCCGGTCGCCCCGGCCGCGGTGGTGCACCACCTCCAGCACCAGGTCCGCCCCGAAGACCGCCCGCCAGGTGTCCAGCAGTACTGCCGCGAGGTCGGTGCGGCCGGCGACCAGCGCCCGCCCCACCGGTGAGTCGGGACCGAGCAGGGCGACCAGGCCGGTGGCGTGCTCGGCGGCCATGGCCAGCGAGCTCACCGGCTCGCCGCGGGTGCCGCGCAGGTGGGTGCTGCTGGTGAGCCGGCACAGCGACGCCCAGCCGGCACCGTCCCGGGCCAGGAAGGTGGTGCGCGGCAGCCGGAGGTCGACCGCCGCCCCGCCCCGGGCGGGCGCCCGGCGGGTGCCCGGCGGGGTGGACGCGTGCAACCGGGGCGCCCGGGCGCCGGATGCCGCGCCGCCGAGGGCGTGCGCGAGCGCCGGGGGCACGGTGGTGTCCAGCGCGGGGGCGACGGCGAGGTCGACCCCGAAGATCGGCCGGATTCCCGCCGCGCGGCAGGCCAGGGCGAACTTGACCGTCCCGTAGAGGCCGTCGCGGTCGGTGAGGGCCAGGGCATCCATCCCGTGCTCGGCGGCGCGCGCCACCAGGTCGGCGGGGTGGTTGGCCCCGAACTGCATGGAGTAGCCCGACGCGACGTGCAGGTGGACGAAGGGGTCGATCACGCGGTCAACTCGCTGGCGCTCGCCGACCGCGTTCCCGGTGATGCTGTGTCTCCGGGTGAGCTCGCAAGCTCGCTCACCTCCGCGGCTCGGACGAGGTGCCGCCGACGACCCGGGGGCGCGGGTAGGGAGGCTCGGCGCGGACCCCCAGGCATCTCTCCACGACCGCGAGGAAGGTGCCGACGTCCCGGACGAGGTCGTCGGCCTCGCGCTCGCTCACCGCGGAGGACAGCCCCGCCTCGGCGGCGGCCCTCTTCGCCGCGCCGGCCGCGAAGAACGTGGCCCACTCCCCCAGTTCCGGGGCGACCTGCTCGAGCAGCACCCAGGCGCTGCGCGGACGGCGGCGCCCACCCTCGGGACGGGTGCGAGCGGCCAGCACGGCGGCCGCGGCCCGCAGCGCCCCGAGGTGCGCGGTGGCGTAGCGCTGCCGGGCGTCGGTGCAGCCGGCGGCCTCGACCAACCCGCGGTGCGCCTGGTCCAGCAGCGTGACGGCGGCGGCGGGCAGCGCCGGGGGCAGGGGCAGCTGATCGGCCATCAGGGGTCGCGCGCCCATCAGTCGTGCACCCGAACGAGCCACCAGCGGTTTCCCGCGGCGTCCCAGGACAGGTCGAAGACGCCGGCGAAGTCCGTCCGCGAGCGCCCGGCCCGCACCGCCTCCACCCGCCACACCTCGCGCGGTGCGACGAGATCGGCCGACGCGCCCCCGCCCCCGGCGTCGCGCTGCCACCAGGGGGAGGTCTCCACCCACGAGTCGAGCAGCTCCCCCACGAGGTACCGGGACTGCCCGCGCCAGAACTGCAGCGGACCGAGTGCGCCCCGCTCCACCTGCACCTCCTCGCCGACCCGATCGACGGCCTCACCGAGCACCCGGCTCATGACGGACCTCCCCAACGTCTCCAGCGCCCCGCCGTCCGCACCACCCCGTGGGGAAGGCCGGGGATCGGTGCGAACGGCGTCTCTTCGTTCGAACACGTGTTCGAACGAGGACCAGTAGACCGGAGCCCGGGGACGTCGTCAAGACGACTGCCGCGTGTCGCGCGCCCGTGTGGCGGGAGGGGTTCCGCACGCCGCCGGAACCGGTGGCAGGATCAGCACATGTCCTCGCCCGCGCACCCCCGGGTCGCCGCGGTCGGCCGGCTGCTGCAGGAAGCGGGCGCGACCGGCCAGGTGCGCGTGCTCCCGGCCGAGGTCCGCACCGCCGCGGCGGCGGCCGCCGAGCTCGGCGTGCCGGTGGGCGCGATCGCCAACAGCCTGGTCTTCGTCGCCGCCGGCCAGCCCCTGCTCGTCCTGACCAGCGGCGCGCACCGGGTCGACGAGTCGAAGGTGGCCACCCTGCTCGGCGTGGACTCCGTCTCCCGCGCGCCGGCCGAGCTGGTCCGCCGGGTCACCGGCCAGCCCATCGGCGGCGTCGCCCCGATCGGCCACCCCGAACCCCTCGGCACCCTCGTCGACGTGGAGCTCGCCCGCCACGAGCAGGTCTGGGCCGCCGCCGGCCACCCCGCCACGGTGTTCCCCACCACCTACGACGAGCTCCTCCGGCTCACCGCAGGCACCCCCGCCGAGGTCGGCGCGGACCTGCCCGAGGCCGCGGAAGTGGTCGGCCCGTGACCGACACCCGACCCGACACCCGGATCGTCGAGCTGCCGGTCCCCTGGCTGCGCGACCACATGCACGAGGCGCTGGCCATCTACGGCCTCGCCATGGGGTACGAGCCCGGGGTGGTGGCCGGCCGCTACGGCTACGCCATGCAGCACACCGACCGGTCCGGCTTCCGCGCCGTCGGGGCGTTCGCCGCCACCGGGGCGGGCGGGGGCGAGGCGGCCGAGCAGCTGGTCGGCTTCGGCTACGGCTACCTGATCGCGCCGGGCCAGTGGTGGCACGACCAGGTGCGCGCGGCCCTGGACCGGCGGACGGCGAAGAAGTGGCTGCCCGGCGCGTTCGAGGTCTGCGAGCTGCACGTGCACCCCGACCACCAGAGCCGCGGACTGGGCCGGCAGCTGCTGCACGCCCTGGTCGCCGACGCGGATGCCCCGGTGGCCCTGCTCTCCACCCCCGATGCCGACACGAAGGCGTTCCGGCTGTACCACGCCGACGGCTTCGTCGACCTCGCCCGCGGCTACCACTTCCCGGGCGACCCCCGGCCGTTCGCCATCCTCGGCGTCCAGCTCCCCATGCATCCGCGCGACCCGCAGCCGGCGAACAGCTGAGGTGATCACCCTCTCCGACACCGCCGTCGACGTCGTCGTGATCGGCTCCGGCCACAACGGCCTGGTCGCCGCCTGCTACCTGGCGCGCGCGGGGCTGTCGGTCGAGGTCGTGGAGTCCGACGACGTGCTCGGCGGCGCGGTGTCGACCGTGGAGCGCTGGCCCGGCGTGCGGGTCGACCGCGGCTCGAGCGCGCACGTGATCATCCGGCACAGCGGCATCGTGGAGGAGCTCGACCTCGCCGCATCCGGTCTCCGCTACCTGGACTGCGACCCGTGGGGCTTCGCCCCCGCCCCGGCCCCCGGGGACCCCGGCCCGGACGGTCGGCCGCTGGTGTTCTCCGTCGACCTGGACGCGACCTGCGCCTCGATCGCGGCGGCGTGCGGCGAGGACGACGCCGCGGCCTACCGCGAGTTCGTCGCGGTCTGGGGTCCGCGCAGCCGCGCCGTCGTCGCCTCGTTCGGCCGCCGGCCCAGCGCCGGCGGCCTGGTCCGCTCCTTCTGGCCGCTCGGCGCACCCCGGGACGGGCGGCCGCGCACGCCCGGCGGCGACCTCGCCATCGACTTCCTCGGCTCCGGCGACGCCCTGCTGGACCGCTGGTTCCGGAGCGAGCGGCTCAAGGCGGCCCTCGCCTGGTTCGGGGCCCAGTCCGGGCCACCGATGTCCGAGCCCGGCACCGCCGCCATGGTCGGCTGGGTCGCGCTGCTGCACGACGTCCCGCCCGGGCACCCCGTCGGCGGCTCCGGCGGGCTCACCGCGGCGCTGCGACGACGCCTGGAGGCCGACGGCGGACGGGTGGTGCTCGGGGACGGCGCCGCCCGCCTGCTGGTCGACGACGACGGCACCGGCCCGCGCATCACCGGTGTCGAGACGGAGTCGGGACGCCGCATCTCCACCGGCACCGTGGTCGCCGCCTGCCACATCGGGGTCACCCGTCGCCTGGCCGGCGAGGCGGCGCCACCCGTCCTGGCCGAGGCCGATCCGCCGGTGGGCAACGGCTTCGGGCTGGTGGTGCGGGCGCTCACCACCGCCCTCCCGGGCTATCCCGGCGCCACCCCGGAGGAGTCGTTACAGGGACTGCAACTCTTGTGCACCGACCGCGCACAGCTGGCCGCCGCGCACGGCGACTGGGGCGCCGGGCGGGTCCCCCGCGACCCGGTGCCGCTGGCGATGTCCTTCTCCGCCAGCGACGAGACGCTCGCGCCGGCCGGCTCCCACGTCGTGACGATCTGGGGTCAGTGGTACCCCTACGCCCTGGCCGACGGCGCCGACTGGGACGCCCTCGCCGATCACGAGGCGCAGCGCCTGGTCGGGGCGGTCGACCGGTTCGCCCCCGGCTTCGCCGACTCGGTACAGCGGCTGTACGTCCAGACCCCCTTGGCCCTCGAGCGGGAGCTCTCCCTGCCCCGCGGCAACGTCATGCACGTCGAGATGGGGCTGGCCAGCATGTTCGGGTTCCGGCCCACGCCTGCGCTGTCGGGCTACCGGGTGCCGGGCCTGCCCGGGCTCTACCTCGCCGGCGCGTCCACGCACCCGGGTGGCGGCGTCTCCGGCAACTCCGGCCGCAGCGCGGCCCGGGTGGTGCTCGGCGACCGGTCGCGGGCCGCCCTCGCCCGCGCGGCGGCCGGCCGGGTCGTGCGCCGGGTCGCCGGCCGCGTCCGGGGCTCGCGGTGACGACGGCGGCCGAGGCCCCGGGGACACCGGTCCTGCACGGATCGGGGGTGCGGCGGGCAGCTCCCCTCGCGCTGGCGATCGCGCTCGTGGGCACGGCGATCGCCTATCCGCTCACCAGCGGCGACACCCGGAACGCGGTCAGCTGGGCGATCGTGCTGCTGGGCGCGACGCTCTCGGTGGTGCACGCCTGGCTGAGCGGGGGACCGCGCACGGGCGTCGGCGTGCTGGCGCTCGTCGGCGTCGTCGCGGTGGCGTTCGAGAGCATCGGCCTGGCCACCGGCTTCCCCTACGGCAGCTACACCTACAGCGGCACCCTGGGCCCCACCCTGCTCGGCGTGCCGTTCCTCGTCCCGCTGGCCTGGCTGATGATGGCCTGGCCGAGCTGGCTGCTCGCCGTCCGGCTGGCCCGTCCGGTGCGCGCGGCGCGACGGCGGCCGGCCCGCATCGCGTGGGCCGCGGCCCTCTTCGCCGCCTGGGACGTCGTCCTGGACCCGCAGATGGTGGACGCCGGCTACTGGACGTGGGCGGACCCCGATCCCGGGCTGCCCGGCATCGACACCGTGCCGCTGACCAACCTGGCCGGCTGGCTGCTGGCCGGGGCGGTCCTCATGACGCTGCTCGACGTCCTCGTCGAGCGCACCGCCGCTCCCCCAGCGGTCGGTGACGCCGCCCCGCTGCTCGCGATGGCCTGGATGACGCTCGGCGGCGCGCTCGCGCACGCCGGCTGGCTGGGTCTGCCCGGATCGGCCGCCTGGGGCGCCGTCCTGGGTGCCGCGGTGCTCGTCGTCCTCGCCGTCCAGCGGTCCCGGCACCGGTGAGCGGCCGGCTGCTGCGCGGGCTGGCGGCGCTGTCCGTCGCGGGCGCGGCGCACGCGGCCCTGAACGCCGCGGTGCTGCGCCGCCCCCCGGCCGCCCCGGCACCGGTGAGCAGGACGGTGGCCCTGGTCGTCCCGGTGCGCGACGAGGCGGCGAACGTCCTCGACTGCCTCGCGGCGGCGCTGGACCAGCGAGGGGTCCCCGACCTCCGGGTGGTCGTCGTCGACGACGGGTCGACCGACGGCACCGCCGCGCTCGTCGCCGGACATCCCGACCCGCGCGTGCGGCTGGTCCGCGCCCGGCCGCCGGAGCCGGGCTGGCTCGGCAAGCCGAACGCGTGCGCGCAGGGAGCGGCCGAGACCGACGCCGACGTGCTGGTGTTCCTGGATGCCGACGTCCGCCTGATGCCCGACGCCGTCGCCGCGGCCGTCGCGGTGCTGGACGCCGCCGGGCTGGACCTGGTGTCCCCCTGGCCGCGGCAGCTGACCGGCAGCACGGCCGAGCGGCTGGTCCAGCCGTTGCAGCAGTGGCTGTGGACGACGTTCCTGCCGCTCCGGCTGGCCGAGCGCTCGCCCCGGCCGTCCCTGGCGGCGGCCAACGGGCAGTTCCTCGTCGTGCGGCGCGCGGCCTACGAGCGGGCCGGCGGGCACGCCGCCGTCCGTGGCGCCGTCGTCGAGGACGTCGCCCTCCTGCGTGCCGTCAAGGCGGCCGGTGGGCGCGGGGTCGTCGTCGACGGGTCGAACCTCGCCGTGTGCCGGATGTACGACGGCTGGGCGGGCGTGCGCGAGGGCTACGGCAAGTCGCTGTGGGCCGCGGTCGGGGGCTCGCCGGCCGCCGGGCTGGCCGCGGCCGGCGTGCTCTCCGCGATCTGGGTGCTGCCCCCGGCCGCGGCGCTGCGCGGCTCCCGCGCCGGCCTGGTCGGATACGCGGCCGGAGTGGCCGGCCGGGCCGTCAGCGCCGCCGCGACCGGCGGCCGCGTCTGGCCCGACGCGCTGGCCCACCCCGTGTCGGTCCTGGCTCTGGACCTCCTCATGCTGCGCTCGGTCGCCGGGCACCGGCGCGGGACGCTGCGCTGGCGCGGCCGGGGCGTGACCGTGGCGCCGGCGCCGACCGCACCGCCCGCGCCGCCCGGTCCGGCTGCGGCGAGGATGGGCGGGTGACCCAGCCGGCTTCGCGCGACCGCGTCTCCTTCGACCCCGACGCCATGGACACCGGTGCCTTCTACCGGGTGCTGAACTCCGTCGTCGTCCCCCGGCCGATCGCCTGGGTCTGCACCCGGTCGGCGTCCGGCGTGCACAACCTGGCGCCGCACTCCTTCTACACGGTCGCGTGCGTGTCCCCGCCGGTGGTGCAGTTCACCTCGGTGGGCCGCAAGGACTCGCTGCGCAATGCCGAGGCGACCGGCGAGTTCACCGTGAACCTCACGCCCGAGGCGCTGTTCGAGCAGATCAACGCCACGGCCACCGACTTCCCGCCGGACCAGAGCGAGGCGGAGCACACCGGGGTGCGGCTGGAGCCGGCCGAGACCGTGGACGCGATGCGGGTGGCCGACTCCCCCGTGTCCATCGAGTGCGTCCTGCACGGCACGGTCCGGCTCGGGGACAGCACCGTGGTGTTCGGCCGGGTGCGGCACATCAGCGTCTGGGCCGAGGCCGTGCGCGACGGCCGGCCGCGCATCGAGCACCTGCGGCCGCTGGCGCGCCTGGGCGGCAACGAGTGGTCCACCCTCGGTGAGGTGCGCGAGATCCCGCGCATCTCCTACCGGACGTGGGCGGCCGACCCCACCATCGGGGAGCGCCTGCGCGACGACTAGGCCGGCAGGTGCGCCGCGATCTCGTCGGCGGCCTCGGTGCCGAACGCCTCGCCGAAGCGGCTCAGGAAGCTCTCCCGCGGCAGGTCGTACTCCTGCGTGCCGATGACCTCGACGGCGGCGGTGGCGACGGCCGAGCCGAGCTGGGTGGCCCGCTCCAGGCTCAGACCCCACATGCGGCCGGCGATGAAGCCGGCGCGCAGGGCGTCGCCGCCACCGGTCGGCTCGACGGGCTTGGTCTCCGGGACGGCGATGACCTCGATCGGCTCGGCCCCGGCCCGGCGGACGAGCACGCCGTCCTTGGCGCGGGTGGTGATCCACGTGCCGACCCGCCCGAGCACCTCATCGGCGTCCCAGCCGGTCTTCTGCTGGAGCAGGTGCGACTCGTACTCGTTGGTGAACAGCAGGTCGGCGCCGTCGACGAGGTCGCGGATCATCGCGCCGTCGGCCCACGCGAGCTGCTGGCTCGGGTCGGCCACGAAGGCGTACCCGCGGGTCCGGCACTCCTCGGTGTGCCGGACCATCGCCGTGGGGTCGTTGGGGCCGACGACGACGAGGTCCGGCTCGCCGACGCGCCGGGCGACCGGCGCCAGCTCGATCTGCGAGGCCTCGGCCATGGCGCCCGAGTAGAACGACGCGATCTGGTTGTTGGCGGCGTCGGTGGTGCAGACGAACCGGGCGGTGTGCTTGAGCTCGGACCAGTGCACGCTCGCGGTGTCCACGCCGTGCCGGCCGAGCCAGGCCTCGTAGTCGGCGAAGTCGTTGCCGACGGCCCCGACGAGCACCGGCGCCAGGCCGAGCAGGCCCATCCCGTAGGCCATGTTGGCGCCCGCGCCGCCGCGGTGCTGGACGAGGTCGTCGACCAGGAACGACAGCGAGACGTTCTCCATCTGGCCCTCGACGAACTGCTCGGTGAACTTCCCCGGGAAGGTCATGAGGTGGTCGGTCGCGATGGACCCGGTGACGAGGACGGGCACGGCTGCTCCTGGGGGGTGTGGCTCCGGAGGGGCGCGGGCGCCCGGCTCGCGAGCGGGCCTGGGTGACGGAGGGGGGAACGGGAGGGGTCGAGCACGCACACCCTAGGCGCCGCGCCCCGGAACGGCGGTGCCGAGGTACCCGGCCGGCGCCGGCCGGAACCCGCTCAGCCCGGGCCGGTACCGCCCGGCCCGGCCAGTTCCGAGCGCAGCCACCAGCCCAGCTGAGCCGTCGCCAGCAGGCCCAGGAGCGCGCCCACCGCCGCTCCCGTCGTGACCGTGAGCACGTCACCGCCGACTCCGCGCACCTCCAGTCCGGAGACGACGCCGGCGCCCCCGAGGGTGAAGCCGGCCATGACGACGCGGGCGGGCCGCTCCCAGAGCGAGATCGGGCCGGTGCGGTCCACGCCCGCCTGACCGGCACGGGCGCGCACGTAGTCGGGCAGCCAGCACATCGCGCCGAAGGCGACGGCGAGCCAGCCGGGAGCGCCGGCCGCCCACAGCGCGACGGCGTAGGCCACCTCGGTCAGCCGGTCCACCACGGAGTCCAGGACGAACCCGCGCTGGGACGCCCGTCCCGCACCGATGGCCAGCGCGCCGTCCAGGCTGTCGAGCAGACCGGAGAGACCGACGAGCAGCCCCGCGACGACGAGCCAGGCACCCCCGGCCGCGGCGGGCGGGATGCAGGCCGCGGCCACCAGGAGCCCCGCGACGGTCGCGACGACGGGCGGCAGGCCGGCGAGCGGCCGAGCGAGGGCGTGGGCGAGGCTCAGCCACCCACGCACCAGCGGGGACGTCGTGTCGCTCCCGCCGTGCCACCGCGACCAGGCGAGCAGGTACTCCTCGCGGTCGAGCATCCCGCACCTCCCCGTGCCCGGCGCCGGACGCCTGCTGACCGGAACAGTAGGGCGACGCCCCGCCTCCCCATGATCAGCACACGCTCACGGCGCCGCATCGGGCCGTGCGGCCGCCACTGGCGCGTGGTGATCACCCGTCCGGCCGATGGTCCCCCGTTCCGGTCGCGGCAGGGTTCACGCGTGCGCCCACCGCGATCGGGATACCCCCTCGCCATGGCTGCCCAGATCAGTGACGCCGTCGTCGTCGACGTCCTCCGCAGGGTCGACCGGCTGGCCACCCCGCTGGTGACCCGGCTGGGGCGGCCGCCCTCGCTCCCCCAGGCCGAACGGGACCGGTGGTGGGCCGACCGCGTGTCCCGCGTCGCGGCCGCCGTCTCCGCCGCGCCGCGCTTCGCCGGCAAGCTCGCCGACCTGCTCCCGCTGCAGAACACCGTGGGCACCGCGGTCCAGTCGCTGGTCGTGCTCGGCGTCGCCGGTGAGCACGACGTGACCGCCCCCGCCGAGCGGGTCTCGGTGCTCGCCCGCGTCCTGCTCGACCGGGACCTCCCGCCCGCTGCGGTCGAACCGCTGCTCGCCGGGACCGACGGCGCCTACCGGGAGGCGGCCTTCGGGGCCGCCGAGGACCGCAAGGGCGCGCGCGGCGCCGTGCGCACGGTCTGGCGCGTCGCCCGGCTGCTCAGCCGCGTCGACGACGCCCTCGACGCCCGGCCCAAGGGCAAGTGGCGCCACCGGATGCTCTCCAACATCCCGGTGGTGGGCGTGGCGGGTGGCTACGCCGCGGAACGGGAGGGGCTGCGCCGCGCGGCGGCCGAGGCCGCGGCGGTGCTCGGGAGCCGGGTCAGCGAGCGGTGACCGGCTCGGACACCGAGCCCACCAGGTTGGCGTGCACCTCTCGCGTCGCCGTCGACCGGTTCATGGTGATGAAGTGGATGCCGGGCACGCCCTCGTCCAGCAGCGTGCGGCACAGCTCGGTGGCCACCTCGACGCCGTAGGCCCGGACGGCGGCCTTGTCCTCGGGGCGGTCGCCGTCCAGGGCCTCGAACCGTGCGGCGAGGTCGGCGGGGAACGCCTGGCCCGACAGCTGGACGATGCGCTTGATCTGCTTGGCGTTGGTGACGGGCATGACGCCGGCGATGATCGGGACCTCGCAGCCCCGGTCGGTGACGCGGTCCCGCATCCGGAGGTAGTCCTCGGCCCGGAAGAACATCTGCGTGATGGCGAAGTCGGCGCCGGCCCGGCACTTGGCCACGAACATGTCGACGTCGGTGTCGAAGTCCGGCGAGCGGGGGTGCCGCTCCGGGAAGGCGGCGACGCCGACGGAGAAGTCACCCATCGACTTGATCAGCTCGACCAGCTCGGCGGCGTAGGACAGCCCCTCCGGGTGGGCCACCCAGTCGGCCTGCGGGTCCGCACCCGGCGGGTCCCCGCGCAGCGCGATGATGTTGCGGACCCCGGCCGCGGCCAGCCGGCTCACCACGTGCCGCAGCTCGGCGATGCTGTGGTCGACCGCGGTCAGGTGCGCCAGCGGCGTCATCGTCGTCTCGGTCGCGATCCGCTCGGTCACCGAGACCGTGCCCTCGCGCGTGCTGCCGCCGGCGCCGTAGGTCACCGAGACGAACGAGGGACGGAGCCGCTCGAGCTCGCGGAGCGCGCTCCACAACTGCTGCTCGCCCTCGGGGGTCTTCGGCGGGAAGAACTCGAAGGACCACGTCGGCCGCTCCGAGGCCAGCAGCTCACGCACCGTCTGTGTCACGGGCATCGAGGGTACGGACGACGGCGCACTTTCTCCCACCGACCGCATCCGGAACCGCCCGTGGCGACGAAGAGGCCAGGAAGCGGACGACCCGGAAGGCGGACCCACACATGTTCGGCAGCACCCTCCCAGCCGTCGCCGGATCAGCCCGTCGGGCAATGCGGGGCGATACTGAATTGGTGACCATCGGGACCCCGCAGCGGACGGCCGCCCACCTGGCGCCCTCCCTGGCCGCCGCCGACCTCGACCGGCTGCACGCCGCGGTCACCGCGTCGCTGACCGAGTTCCTCGAGCGGCAGCGCACCACGCTGGCCGGCATGGCCGCCGGCCTGGTGCCGGTCGTCGACGAGGTCGCCGCCCTGGCCGCCGGTGGCAAGCGGCTGCGCCCGTCCTTCGCCTACTGGGGCTGGCGGGGGGCGCGCGACACCGGTCCGGGCGCCGGTGAGGACGACGCCGCGGTCCTCCGCGCGGTGTCCGCCCTGGAGTTCGTGCACGCCAGCGCCCTGGTGCACGACGACGTCATGGACGGCGCCGTCACCCGCCGCGGACGCCCGGCCACCCACATCGGCTTCGCCGCGCGGCACGCCGCCGACGGTCTCAAGGGCGACGGCGAGCTGTTCGGCACCGGCGCGGCGATCCTGGTGGGCGACCTCGCGCTGGTCTGGTCCGACGAGCTGCTCCGCTGCTCCGGCATCTCCGAGGGCGCGCTGAGCCGGGCACGGGCGGTCTGGGACACGATGCGCACGGAGGTCACCGCGGGGCAGTACCTCGACCTGCTCCGCGCCGCCGGCGGTCTGCCGGGCCCCGAGGGCGCGCTCACGGTCGCCCGCTACAAGAGCGCCGGCTACACCGTCCAGCGGCCCCTGCAGCTCGGCGTGGCCATCGCCGGGGCCGGCCCGCGGGTCGTCGAGGCGACCACTGCCATCGGCCTGCCGCTGGGCGAGGCCTTCCAGCTGCGCGACGACGTCCTCGGCGTGTTCGGCGACCCTGCCGTCACCGGCAAGTCCGCCGACGACGACCTCCGCGAGGGCAAGCAGACCCTGCTGATCGCGCTGGCCGAGGAGGCCGCCGATGCCGCCGGCCGCCGGCTGCTCGACGAACTCCTCGGCAACGCCGGGGCGCGGGAGGAGGACTTCCAGGCCCTGCGCGAACTCATCGTGAGCACCGGCGCCCGCGACCGCGTGGAGCAGCGGATCGCCGCGAGCACCGCCCGCGCGCGCAGCGCCATCGCCGACGCCCCCCTGGCCGACGACGCCAAGGCCGCCCTCGACGCGCTCGCCGTCGCGGCGACCTCCCGAGCCGCCTGACGTGCGGACAGTTCCTGGAGCCACCGACCGCGTCGTCGTGGTCGGCGCCGGCCTGGCCGGCCTGGCCACCGCGCTGCGCCTGCGCGGCGCCGGCCGCGAGGTGACCGTCGTCGAGCGTGGGACGGGCCCCGGCGGGCGGGCTGGGCGGATGGAGTCCGGCGGCTACGCCCTGGACACCGGCCCGTCGGTGTTCACCGCCCCCGAGGTCCTGGCCGACACCCTCGCGGCGGTGGGCGAGAAGCTCGCCGACCGGCTGACGCTCACCCCGCTGGAGACCAGCTACCGGGCCCAGTTCGCCGACGGCAGCTCGCTGGACGTGCACGCCGCGCCGGACGCCTTCGCCGCCGAGGTGGCCCGCGTCTGCGGGCCGGCCGAGGCCGACGCCCTGCGCCGCTACCTCGCCGACCTCGCCGAGCTGTACCGCCTGCAGCTGACCACCTTCATCGACCGCAACCTCGACTCCCCCCTCGACCTGCTGGGCCCCGAGCTGGTCCGGCTCGCCCGCCGCGGGGGATTCGGCCGGCTGTCCTCGCACGTCGGGACGTACTTCGCCGACGACCGGCTGCGGCGGCTGTTCAGCTTCCAGGCGCTCTACGCCGGCGTCTCCCCGTTCCGCGCCATCGCCGCCTACGCCGTCATCGCGCAGCTCGACATCGGCGCCGGGGTCTGGCACCCCGAGGGCGGCATCGCGGCGGTCCCCCGCGCGCTGGCCGACGCGGCCGCCGACGCCGGCGTGCAGTTCCGCTACGGGGCGACCGTCACCGGGCTGCCGACGTCGGGACGACGGGTCAGCGGCGTGCGCCTGGCCGACGGCGAGGTGCTGCCCGCCGACGCCGTCGTCGTCACCGCCGACGAGCCGTGGCGGCTGGTCCCGGGCGTGCCGGCTCCGCGCCGCCCCGTCTGGTCGCCGTCCTGCGTGGCCCTGCACGTCGGTGTGCGCAGCGAGCTCCGCGGCCAGGCCCACCACACGATCAGCTTCGGCGCGGCCTGGCGGCAGGTGTTCGACGAGCTGACCCGCGACGGCCGGCCGATGACCGATCCCAGCCTGCTCATCAGCATGCCATCGGTGACCGACCGATCACTGGCACCCGAGGGCGGTCAGGTGGTCAGCGTCGTGGCGCCCACTCCGAACCTCGACCCGCGCAGCGGCGGCAACCCGCGCCTGGACTGGGCGACGCTGGGCCCGCGCTACCGCGAGGAGCTGCTGGCCACCCTGGACGCCCGCGGCTGGACGGGCATCGCCGACGCGATCGAGGTGGAGCACATGGACACCCCGCTCACCTGGGCCGAGCAGGGCATGGCCGCCGGCACGCCGTTCGCGCTGGCGCACACCTTCGGCCAGACCGGCCCCTTCCGGCCCTCCACCCTCCCCCGCCGCGGTCCGGAGAACGTGGTGCTCGCCGGCTCGTCGGTGCAGCCGGGCGTCGGGGTGCCCATGGTGCTGATCAGCGGCCGGCTGGCTGCCGAGCGGATCACCGGGCCGGTGCCCCGGTGATCCGGCCGGCCGGCACCCAGGCCGCCCGGCAGCAGCAGCTCACTGAGGCCTACGCGCACTGCGCCGCGATCGCCGCCCAGCACGGCAAGAGCTACCACCTGGCCACCCGGCTGCTGACCCCCGACCGGCGTCCCGCCGTGCACGCGCTGTACGCCGCCGCCCGCACCGCGGACGACCTGGTGGACCTGCCCGGCCCCGACCCCGAGGGCGACCTCGCCGAGTGGTCGCGCGCGGTCCTCGCCGAGCTCGAGGCCGGCTGGTCGGAGGACCCGGTGCGGCTCGCCCTGGTGCACACCTACCGCCGCTACGACATCCCGGTCGAGCACCTGGTGGACTTCCTCGCCGCCATGACCAGCGACCTCGACGTCGACGGCTATCCCGACCTGGCCGCGCTGGACCGGTACATGTGGGGCTCGGCGTCGGTGATCGGCCTGCAGGTGCTGCCCGTGCTGGGCACCGCACCGGGGGTGACCCGCGAGGAGGCCGCCCCGCACGCCATCGCCCTCGGCGAGGCGTTCCAGCTGACCAACTTCCTCCGCGACGTCGCCGAGGACATCGACCGCGGCCGGGTCTACCTGCCGGCCGACCTGATGGCCGCGCACGGCGTCACCCGCGAGCAGCTGGCCGCCCGGCGGCACACCCCCGGCTTCGAGGCGCTCATGCGCGAGATGGTGGCGATCACCCGCCGCCGCTACGACGACGCCGCGGGCGGCACCCCGTTGCTGGCGCCGGAGTCCCGCGACTGCGTGCGGGCGGCCACCGCGCTGTACGGCGGGATCCTGGGCGAGATCGAGCGGGCGGGCTACCGGGTGCTCGACGGCCGGGTGTCGGTGTCCAGGCCACGCCGCCTGGCGGTGTTCGCCCGCCGGTTGACCGCTGCCCAGCTGGCCAGGGTGAGGGTGACCATGGCGAAGCCGAAGAGCAGATCCTCGACCGGCGCGTAGGCGATCCGCGGCCCCCAGATGGTGGCCTCGTCGTACGTGACGACGTCCAGGCCGGTGAGCACGCCGTTCATCAGCAGCTGGAAGAAAAGGATGATCGCGTAGGCGGTCCAGAAGACCTTCCGGGTGACCATGCGGGTGCGGAAGACGGCCAGGTCCGCCACCAGCACGGCGACGACGGCCAGCACCGCCAGGACGCTGTAGCTCACGTCTCGGCCTCCTCGGCGGGATAGCCGGCGTCCCAACCCGTCACGCGGCGCACGGCCTCCAGCGCCAGCACCGAGCACAGCGGGACGACGACGAAGAACAGCGCCTCCTCCAGCGGGATCCCGCCGGGCAGCCGCACGTCGAGGGTGCGCGTGGCCGAGTAGTCCCAGTGCCCCTGCGCGATCGCGTAGAGCACCCACACGAGGAAGACCGCCAGCTCCGGCACGATCGCCAGCAGGAACCGCCGCCAGCGGGCGTAGACCCGCACCCGCAGCACCAGCTCCAGGGGTGCGGTGACCACCAGGCACCCGACGAGCAGCCCGAGGTAGGTCAGCTGCTCCACGGCACGACCTTCCGCGCCGGTGCCGGCCGCGGATGCACCCGGGTCAGAACGCCAGGGCCTGGGCCCGGCGGGTGACCTCGGTGTGCCGGTCGTCGCGCAGCGCCTGCACCGGCGTCCCGGGCAGCGTCTCGTCCTCGCGGAACAGCCAGTCGAAGGCCTGCTCGTCGGTGAAGCCGCCGTCCCGGAGGACGGTCAGCAGCCCCGGCAGGTGCTTGAGGATCACGCCGTCCTGGACGAAGGCGGCGGGGATCTTGCCGTTGCCGCTGCCGGGGACGGCCATCAGCTTCCCGTCGCGCAGCAGCTGCCGGACCCGGTTCGGCGAGGTGCCCAGGAGCTGGGCGACCTCCGCGGGGGTGAACGTGTCCATAAGGTGCGAGCCTATGGCGCCTCCACCACCAGCCGACAGCCCGGTGCCGGGGCAGCGACGGCGCGCCGTGGGCGAGGAGACGCCCGAGGACCGGGAGCCCCCCTTCCTCGACCTGGACCGGCTCGAGGCCTCGGCGCGCGAGCTGCTGCCCGCCGACGTCTTCGACTACTACGCCGGCGGCGCGGAGACCGAGACCACCCTGCGGGAGGCCCCCGGCGCCTGGCGCACGTGGCGGCTGCGGCCCCGCGTGCTGCGCGGCGTCACGTCCGTGCCGCTGGACACCGAGCTGCTCGGCACCGCCGTCCGCTCCCCCATCGGCGTCGCGCCGTGGGCGTACCAGGGCATGGCCCGTCCCGACGGCGAGCTCGCCACCGCCCGGGGTGCGGCAGCCGCCGGTTCGCTCATGACCGTGTCCACCAGCGCCACGCACACGCTGGAGGAGGTGGCGGCGGAGGTCCCCCACTCCGCACTCTGGTTCCAGCTCTACCGGCTGCACTCCGGCGCACACACCGACGACCTGGCCCGCCGCGCCGGGGACGCCGGCTACGCCGCGCTCGTGCTCACCGTCGACCTCCCCCTGCTGGGCCGCCGGCGTCGCGACCTCCGGCACGACTTCGCGCTGCCGGCCGGGCTGCGGATGGCCAACCACCCCGCCGACGGCGACCGGCCCGGGCTGCAGGACCTGGCGACGGCGACCTGGACCTTCGACGACATCGCCCGCTTCGGCGAGCTGTCCGGGCTGCCGGTCGTGGTCAAGGGCGTGCTCCGCGGCGACGACGCCGTCCGCTGCGTGCAGGCCGGCGCCTCGGCGGTGTGGGTGTCCACGCACGGGGGCCGGCAGGTCGACCCGGCGGTGGCCAGCGCGCACGCCCTGCCGGAGGTCGTGGACGCCGTCGGCGACGAGGTCGAGGTCTACGCCGACGGCGGGATCCGGTCGGGCTCGGACGTGCTGACCGCCCTCGCCCTCGGGGCGCGTGCGGTCTTCGTCGGGCGGCCCACCATCTGGGGGCTGGCGACCGGCGGTGCCGACGGCGTGGCCGGCGTCCTGACCGGCCTGGGCGAGGAGCTCGCGCACACCATGGCGTTGTGTGGCGTGGACGACGTCCGGTCGGTGCCTCGCGACACCGTCGTCCCTGCGCGATAACCTCGTCCCGGGCCGTGACTGGCGCGAAGAGGTGGGCACCCACCGGGGAGCGGTCCGCACGATCCCTGCCGCGCGCCTGGGCGACCCTGTTGACGACGCCGGCCAGGAGACCCCCATGACCACTGCGCCCACCACCCACGCCACCCCCTTCGACGCCGCGACGGCCTCGGACGCCTACCGCAGCGCCCTGTCGGTGATCGGTGCGGTCGAGCCGCGGGTCGCCGCGGCGATCAGCCAGGAGCTGACCGACCAGCGCGAGTCGCTCAAGCTCATCGCCAGCGAGAACTACGCCAGCCCGGCCGTGCTGCTCACCATGGGCAACTGGTTCAGCGACAAGTACGCCGAGGGCACCGTGGGGCACCGCTTCTACGCGGGGTGCCAGAACGTCGACACCGTCGAGTCCCTCGCCGCCGAGCACGCCCGCGAGCTGTTCGGCGCCCCCTACGCCTACGTCCAGCCGCACTCCGGCATCGACGCCAACCTGGTTGCCTTCTGGGCCGTGCTCGCCCAGCGCGTGGAGCTGCCCGCGCTCGAGCAGGCCGGCGTCCGGCACGTCAACGACCTCACCGACGACGACTGGGCGACGCTGCGCCGGGCCCTGGGCGACCAGCGCATGCTCGGCATGTCCCTCGACGCCGGCGGCCACCTCACCCACGGCTTCCGGCCCAACATCAGCGGCAAGATGTTCGAGCAGTCCTCCTACGGCACCGACCCGGCCACCGAGCTGCTCGATTACGACGCCGTCCGCGCCCGGGCCCGGGAGTTCAAGCCGCTGATCATGATGGCCGGCTACTCCGCCTACCCGCGCCGGGTGAACTTCGCGACGATGCGCGAGATCGCCGACGAGGTCGGCGCCACGCTCGTGGTCGACATGGCGCACTTCGCCGGTCTCGTCGCCGGCAAGGTGCTCACCGGCGACTTCGACCCGGTGCCGCACGCCCACGTCGTCACCAGCACCAGCCACAAGTCGCTGCGCGGACCGCGCGGCGGGTTCGTGCTGGCCCAGCCCGAGTTCGCCGACGCCGTCGACCGCGGCTGCCCCATGGTGCTGGGCGGCCCGCTGCCGCACGTGATGGCCGCCAAGGCCGTCGCCTTCGCCGAGGCCCGCCAGCCCGCCTTCGCCGGCTACGCGCAGGCGGTCGCCGACAACGCACAGAGCCTGGCCGACGGCCTGAGCAGCCGCGGCGGGCGCCTGGTCACCGGCGGCACGGACAACCACCTGGTGCTGCTGGACGTCACCGCGTTCGGGCTCACCGGGCGGCAGGCCGAGTCCGCGCTGCTGGACGCCGGCATCGTCACCAACCGCAACGCGATCCCGGCCGACCCGAACGGCGCCTGGTACACCTCCGGCGTCCGGCTGGGCACCCCGGCGCTGACCACCCGCGGGTTCGGCGCGGCCGAGTTCGACCGGACGGCCGAGCTCATCGTCGACGTCCTCTCGAACGCCACCCCCACCGCGACGCGCGACGGCGGCGTCTCCAAGGCCAAGTACGTGCTGACCGACGGCCTGGCCGACCGCACGCGCGCGGCCACCGCCGAGCTGCTCAGCGCCCACCCGCTGTACCCCGGCCTCGACCTGGCCTGAGGACGGCACGCCCGGGGCCGGCGGTACGCATGCGCACCACGGGTCCCGGGCGTCCCCCGCACCGCGTCGCAGGCCTCCCGGGCCCCTCGACGCTCCTACACTCGGTCGAGTGGACACCGTCGTGACCGACCCCGTGGTCGGCCTCGTTCTCGAGGGGCGCTACCGCCTCGAGGAACGGGTGGCCCGCGGCGGCATGTCCACCGTCTACTCGGCCACCGATCTGCGGCTGCACAAGACCGTCGCGGTCAAGGTCATGGCCGAGCACCTGGCCCACGACCCCACCTTCGTCGACCGGTTCACCCGCGAGGCGCGGGCCGCCGCGATGCTCAGCCACCCCAACGTCGTGGGCGTGAGCGACCAGGGCAGCGACCAGGGCCTGGTGTTCCTCGTCATGGAACTGGTGCGCGGGCGCACCCTGCGCGACCTGCTCACCGCGCGCGGCCGGCTGACCGTGGGCGAGGCGTTCGCCGTCCTGGAACCGGTGCTGTCCGGGCTGACCGCCGCCCACCGCGCGGGCATCGTGCACCGGGACATCAAGCCGGAGAACGTCCTCATCGGCATCGACGGCGTGGTCAAGGTCGCCGACTTCGGGCTGGCGCGCGCCGTCGTCGGCACCGGGCAGACCAGCCAGACCGGCGGCGTGCTCATCGGCACCGTGGCCTACCTCTCCCCCGAGCAGCTCGAGCGCGGGCGCGCCGATGCGCGCAGCGACATCTACGCCGCCGGCATCGTGCTCTACGAGATGCTCACCGGGCACCCGCCCTACGGCGGTGACACGCCACTCGCGGTGGCCTACCAGCACGTGCACCACGACGTGCCCGCGCCGTCGGCCGAGGTGCCCGGGCTGCCCTGGCAGGTCGACGAGCTGGTCGGCCGCGGCACGCGCCGCGACCCGGCGGGCCGGCCCATCGACGCCGGCGCCTTCCTCGCCGAGCTGCTCGACGCGCGCCGCGACCTCGGCATCGAATCGGTCCCCGTGCCGACCGGGCGCAGCACCGCCGGGCCCGGCACGCTGCGCCCCACCAACCGCCCGACCCGCCCGCGCCACCCCAGCGACCCGGGCACCGCCGTCCTCGGCGCCCAGCGCAGCGGCCGCACGAGCACGCTGCCGGGCATGGGCGCCGGCCCGACCACCGACGTCGGCGGACGCCGCCCCGGGGTGGACCGCGCGCGCCCCGGCGTGCCGCAGCACATCCGCCGCCGCCGGGCCCGCTTCGCGGTCGCCCTCGTGCTGCTCCTGGCCATCACCATCGGCGCCGTCGGCTGGTGGCTGGGCAGCGGCCGGTGGACCGACGTGCCGGAGCTGGTCGGCAAGTCCCGCGAAGCGGCCGTGGACCTGCTGCAGGAAGCCGGCCTCGACCCGGACCCGGTCGTCGAGGAGTGGAGCGAGACCGTCCCCGCCGGGACCGTGATCTCCATCGACCCCGGAGCCGGCGGCGAGGCCATCCGGGGCACCGACGTCGAGGTCGTGGTGTCCAAGGGCCCCGAGCGCTACGTCATCGCCCCGGAGCTGGTCAGCCGCCCGGCCGACGAGGTGGAGGCGGAGCTGCAGGAGACCGTCCCGGTGCAGGTCACCCGCACCGAGGTGTTCGACGAGCAGGTGCCCGTCGGGATGGTCACCGGCTTCGACCCGCCGGCGGGCAGCCAGCTGCAGCGCGAGCAGGTGGTCACCATGCTGGTCAGCAAGGGCCGGGCGCCGGTGGCGGTGCCCGACGTGACCGGCCAGACCCCCGAGCAGGCGACCGCCAACCTGAAGGAGCTCGGCTTCGAGGTGACCCGCGGCTCCGACGGCCGCAGCGCCGACGTGGACAAGGGCGAGGTCATGGTGGTCGACCCGGCCCCGGGTCGGCAGGCGCCCTACGGGAGCACCGTGAAGATCCGGGTCTCCGCCGGCGTGCCACTGGTGACGGTGCCCGACGTCGTCGGCATGAGCGAGGCCGAGGCCACGGCCGCACTGCAGGCCGTGGGCCTGCAGGTGGAGTCCACGCGCTTCTTCGGCGACCGCGTCTTCCGGCAGAGCGTGAACCCCGGGGAGACCGTCGAGCAGGGCACCAAGGTCACGATCCTGCTCACCTTCGGATAGTCGCGCTGTGATTGCTCCGCGACGTGTGCCGCCGATCGGCGCGCACATCCAGATCAAGGGCGGCCTGGCCAAGGGCGGTCTCCCCTACACCGACGCCGTCGGTGCCGCCGCCGTGCAGGTGTTCGTCGGCAACCCCCGCGGCTGGAAGCTCACCCCGGGCGACCCGGCGCAGGACGCGCTGTTCACGGCCGGGTGCACCGAGCGCGGGATCCCGTCGTTCATCCACACCCCGTTCCTGGTCAACGTCGGATCGCCCACCGAGGCGACCGTCGAGCAGTCCGTGGCCTCCATCGCGCACAACCTGCGGCGCGGTGCCCAGCTGGGCTGCGAGGGCGTCGTCGTGCACGCCGGCTCCGCCGTCGGCGAGGACCGCTACGAGGACGCCCTGGCGCAGCTGCGGGAACGGCTGCTCCCGGTGCTCGAGGCGGCCGACCCGGCCGGGCCGCGGTTGCTGATCGAGCCGACGGCCGGTGGCGGCAAGGCACTGGCGGCCACCGTCGAGGAGCTGGGTCCCTACTTCGCGGCGCTGGAGGACCACCCGCTCGTCGGCGTCTGCTTCGACACCTGCCACATCTGGGCGGCCGGGCACGACCTGGCGACGCCGGGCGGCATGACGGCCACCCTCGACCTGCTGGAGGCGACGGTCGGGCCCGGGCGGCTGGGGCTGGTGCACGCCAACGACTCGCTGGACGGGTGCGGGTCCAAGCGCGACCGGCACACCACGATCGGCGAGGGCTCGATCGGCGTCGCACCGTTCGCGGAGCTGCTCGCCCACCCCGCGACGGCCGGCGTCCCCGTCGTCGTGGAGACGCCCAGCCTCAAGGACGGCGATCCGTGCGGTGGCCACGCCGCCGACATCAAGCTGCTCAACTCCCTGATCCCGGAGACCGACGCCGGGGTTGCCTGATCCCGCCCCACCGCGCCACGAACCATGCGAACTCGTGGCCATCGACCCTCGATCACCACGAGTTCGCATAAGTCGGCGACGCGAGGAGGCCCGATGCGGTTCCAGGTGGTCCCGGCGGCGTACGTGCTGCTGCGACGGCGCTCCGACCGGGGTGAAGAGCTCCTGCTCCAGCTGCGGCAGGCCACCGGCTACATGGACGGCCACTGGGCCGCGGCCGCCGCGGGCCACGTCGAGGCCGGCGAGTCGGTCCTGGACGCCGCGGTGCGGGAGGCTACCGAGGAGCTCGGCATCGCGATCGACCCGGCCGACCTCGTCCCCCTGTGTGCCATGCACCGGACGGTCGCGCCGCACGGTCCCGTCGACGAGCGCGTCGACTTCTTCTTCGAGTGCCGGCGGTGGAGCGGTGAACCGGCGAGGCTGGAGCCGGCCAAGTCCGCCGAGCTGCGCTGGTTCGACCTCGACGCCCTGCCCGAACCGGTGGTGCCGCACGAGCTGCAGGTGATCGCGGCCCTGGACAGTGGCATGCCGGCGATCGTCACCCACGGCTTCTGAGCCGGTAGGGTGCCGGCAGCGTCGCGTGCCGGTGACGGACCGCGTCAGGCATGGAGGCGCGGGAGCGACAGGTGGCCGCGGCCATCTCCGAGCACCCCACATCCCAGCGCGCCCGGGCCTGGAGCGCCGAGATGCGCGCCGTGCACACCCGCCTCCGGGCGGCGCTGGCCCTGTCCTGGGAGCAGCTGGAGGACGGCGGCGACGTCGACCCGCCGTCCCGCGAGCTGCTCCTGTACTGCTGGGGCTTCTGCGCCGCCCTCTCCGGCCACCACCGCGCCGAGGACGAGGCCCTGTTCCCGCAGCTGGCCGGGACACGCCCCGATCTCGCGGCGGTCATCGGTCAGCCCAGGCAGGACCACTCGATGATCGAGCACCTGCTCGGCGGGCTGGGCGCAGCATTGGACGGCGGCGCCTCCACTGCGGAGAAGCTGCGCCACCTCGACGGGATCCAAGCCGTCATGGAGTCGCACTTCGGCTACGAGGAGCGGCGCCTGCTCGACGTCCTCGACCAGGCGGTGGACGACCGGTCCACCCCGGCGCGGCTGTTCGGTCCGCTTGCTCAGCGGGCGAGCAGCTCCGTCAGGACGTCGGCGGCGCGGTCGATCGCGGCGCGGTCGACGTCCAGGTGCGTGACCAGGCGGAGCTTGCGGGCGCTGACCTGCGAGACCAGTACGCCCTGGGCCTTGGCCGCTTCGGCGACGACCGGTGCGTTCACGTCGTCCACCACGACCATGTTCGTCTCCACGGACGCGGGATCCACGCCCAGGCGCTTGGCCAGCAGCTGCGCGTGCTCGTGGTCGTCGTGCAGCCGCGGCAGGTGGTGGTCCAGCGCGTACAGGCACGCCGCGGCCAGCACGCCGACCTGGCGCATGCCGCCGCCCAGCCGCTTGCGCCACAGCCGGCCGGTCGCGATCCGCTCCGCCGAGCCGAGCAGCACCGAGCCGACCGGCGTCCCCAGACCCTTGGAGAAGCAGACCGACGCGGTGTCGGCCAGCCGGCCGTAGGTGGCCAGGTCGACGCCGGCGGCGACGGAGGCGTTCCAGATGCGCGCGCCGTCCAGGTGCACCGCGACGCCGGCCTGCCGGGACCAGTCCCACAGCGCCTGCAGCTGGTCCAGCGGCTGGACCAGCCCGCCGCCGCGGTTGTGGGTGTTCTCCACGGCGATCGCGGCGGTGGCCGTCAGGTGCCAGTTGTCGTGCGGCCGGACCTGGTCGATCAGCTGCTGCGCGTCGAGCCGGCCACCGGAGGACACCACGGTGCGCGTCGAGATCCCGAAGATCGCCGCCGCGGCACCCATCTCGTAGGTGACCACGTGCGCGTCGGCGTCGCAGAGCACCTCCTGGCCCGGCTCGCAGACCAGCCGCATGCCGATCTGGTTGCCCATCGTCCCGCTCGGCACGAAGAGCGCCGCCTCGGCGCCGAACAGGTCCGCGACGCGCTCCTCGAGCGCGGTCGTCGTCGGGTCCTCGGCGTAGACGTCGTCCCCGACCTCCGCCTCGGCCATGGCCTTCCGCATGCCGGCCGTGGGCCGGGTGACCGTGTCCGAGCGCAGATCGACCAGGTCGGGGGCGTCGGTCATCCCCGGAGCATCTCCGCGACCAGGAACGCCAGCTCCAGCGACTGGCCGGTGTTCAGCCGCGGGTCGCAGGCCGTCTCGTACCGGCTGTTGAGGTCCGCGTCGCTGATCTCCATGGCTCCGCCGAGACACTCGGTGACGTCCTCGCCGGTCAGCTCGACGTGGATGCCGCCGGGCCAGGTGCCCAGCCCGCGGTGCACGTCGAAGAAGCCGAGCACCTCGTCGACGACGCGGTCGAAGTGGCGGGTCTTGTAGCCGCTGGGCGACTCGTGGGTGTTGCCGTGCATCGGGTCGCACTGCCACACGACCTCGTGCCCGCTGGCGGTGACCTTCTCCACGATCGCCGGCAGCACGTCGCGGATCTTGCCGTTGCCCATCCGGCTGATCAGCGTCAGCCGGCCGGGCACGCCGTCGGGGTCGAGCCGCTCGACGAGCTCGGTCGCCTGCTCCGGCGTCGTCGTCGGGCCGATCTTGACCCCGATCGGGTTGGCCAGCTTCGACACGAACTCGATGTGCGCGCCGTCCATCTGCCGGGTGCGCTCCCCCACCCACACGAAGTGGGCGGAGAGCGCGTACGGGCGGCCCTCGTGCATGCGCAGCAGCGCCCGCTCGTAGTCGAGGATCAGCGCCTCGTGCGAGTTGTACAGCTCGACGGCGCGCAGGGCCTCGGAGTCGACGCCGCAGGCCTTCATGAACGCCAGCGCCCGGTCGATCTCGCGGGCGATGACCTCGTACCGCACCCCGGCCGGGGAGCTGGCCACGAAGTCCTGGTTCCAGTTGTGCACGGCGTGCAGGTCGGCCAGCCCGCCCTTGGCGTAGGCGCGGATCATGTTCATCGCGGCCGCGGAGTTCGCGTACGCCCGCACCAGCCGGTACGGGTCGGGGATGCGCTTCTCCAGCACCGGCTCCAGGTCGTTGACCATGTCGCCGCGGTAGGAGGGCAGGCCCAGCGCGTCGGTGTCCGACGAGCGCGGCTTGGCGTACTGACCGGCCACCCGGCCGACCTTGACCACCGGGACGCTGGCCCCGTAGGTGAGGACGACGGCCATCTGCAGCAGCGTCCGCGTGGTGGCCTGCAGGTGCGGCTCGGTGTTGAGGTCGAAGGTCTCCGCGCAGTCGCCACCCTGGAGCAGGAACGCCTTGCCGCGGGCCACGTCGGCGAGCTGGGCGCGCAGGGCGTCCACCTCGCTCGGCGCGACGATCGGCGGCACGGTCGACAGCGTGCCGAGCACCGCGTCGAGCGCCGGGCGGTCGGGCCACGCCGGCTGCTGGGCGGCGGGCAGCTCCCGCCACCGGTCCAGACCGGGAACCAGCTCGGCGGGATCGGTGAGAGTCACGTACCCGAGGGTACGGCGCGGGCCCGTCGCGCCCGAGAGAGACGCCTCACCCGAAGAACACCTCGGCCTCGGCGTAGCGCTCCGGAGGCACGAGCTTGAGCTGCGCGGTGGCCTCGCTCAGCCGCACGCGGACGATGTCGGTGCCGCGCAGCGCCACCATGATCCCCGACTGGCCGTCGTGGACGGCGTCGATCGCGGCCAGCCCGAAGCGGGTGGCCAGCACGCGGTCGAAGGGCGACGGGGTGCCGCCGCGCTGCACGTGCCCGAGCACGACCGCCCGCGCCTCGCGGCCGGTGCGCTCCTCCAGGACCGCGGCCAGCGCCGCCCCGATCCCCCCGAGGCGGACGTGGCCGAACGCGTCCTTCTCCCCCGCGGCGAGCATCAGGCCGCCGTCCTTCGGGGCCGCCCCCTCGGAGACGACGACGATCGGCGAGAACCCCGACTCGAACCGCGACAGGCAGTGGGCGACGACGGCGTCGACGTCGAAGGGCTTCTCCGGGATGAGGACGACGTTGGCGCCCCCGGCCATGCCGGCGTGCAGGGCGATCCAGCCGGCGTGCCGCCCCATCACCTCGACCACGAGCGTCCGGTGGTGGCTGTCGCCGGTGGTGTGCAGCCGGTCGATCGCCTCCATGGCGACGCCGACGGCGGTGTCGAAGCCGAAGGTGTAGTCGGTGGCGTCGAGGTCGTTGTCGATCGTCTTCGGCACCCCGACGACGGCCACGCCTGCCTCGGCCAGCCGCGTGGCCACCCCGAGGGTGTCCTCGCCGCCGATGGGGATCAGCGCGTCGATGCCCAGCCGGTCGAGCGTGGCCAGCACGCGCTCGGGCCCGCCCTCCACCGCGTAGGGGTTGGTGCGCGAGGTGCCCAGCACCGTGCCGCCGCGCGGCAGGATCCCGCGCACGGCGGCGAGGTCGAGCGGCACCGTGTCGCCCTCGAGCACACCGCGCCAGCCGTCCCGGAAGCCGACGATCTCGTCGCCGTGCCGGCCGATGCCTTTGCGGACCACCGCACGGATGACCGCGTTGAGCCCGGGGCAGTCGCCGCCCCCGGTCAGGATGCCGATGCGCACGCGTACCTCCGGGAAGCAGCCGGCCCGCTGGGGGGTTGTCGCCGGTCATGATGCCGCAGGGAGAGCCTTCGAAGGACCGCACGCGCACGATCGCGGTGACCGGCGCGACCGGAGCGCTGGGCGGTCGGGTGGCGGCGCGGCTCTCCGCGGCCGGCGCGCCCCTGCGGCTGGTCGTCCGCGATCCCTCGCGCGCCCCGTCCCTCGCCGGCGCCGAGGTCGTGGCGGCCCCTGGCGGCTATGCCGACGGCGCCGGCCTGACGACGGCGCTGACCGGCGTCGACACGCTGTACCTGGTGTCGGCGGCCGAGGCCGAGGACCGGTTGCAGCAGCACCTGAGCGCCGTGGAGGCGGCCGCCGCCGCGGGGGTGCAGCGGATCGTCTACACCTCGTTCGTCGGCGCCGACCGGTCCGAGCCGACGTTCACGCTGGTGCGCCAGCACCGCGCCACCGAGGAGGCCATCCGCGCCACGGGGATCCGGCACACGATCCTCCGGCACAGCATGTACGCCGACTTCGTCCCCTTCTTCGCCGTCGCCGAGGGTGACCGCGCGGTGATCGCCGCACCGGCCGGGGACGGCCGGACCGGGTTCGTGTCCCGCGACGACCTGGCCGACGTCGGCACCGCGGTCCTGCTGCGGGACGACCGCGAGCTGGACGGGGAGGCGCTCGAGGTCACCGGGCCCGAGGCGCTCACGCTGGCCGAGGCCGCTGCGGTGCTGGCCGAGGTGACCGGCCGGCCCGCGGAGTACCGGGAGCAGACCGAGGCGCAGGCCTGGGAGACCCGCCGGCCCTCCGGTCACCCCGACTGGGAGATCGAGGGGTGGGTGAGCAGCTACCTGGCCATCGCCGCCGGCGAGCTGGCGACCGTCACCGACGTCGTCCCCCGGCTGACCGGGCACCCCGCACGCACGGTCGCCGAACAGCTGCGTACGCACCCCGAGGACTGGGCGCACCTGCGCGGCTGAGCGGTCAGCCGGTGGCCATCGACCAGGTCGTGGGGCCGTCGGGACCGAGCTCCACCTCGGCGCGGACCGAGAAGCCGTGCGCCTCGTAGAAGGGCACGTTGACCGGGTTCATCGTGTCCAGGCAGGCGACCAGACCGGCCGCGCGCACGGCATCCAGCCCCCGCTCGAGGAGCTCGCCGCCGATGCCCTGCCGGCAGGCGTCCGGGGAGACGCCGAGCAGGTGCAGGTAGGCGTGCGGCTCCGGCGGCCGGAACGCGGCGAGCGTGCCCATCGCCACGCCCACCTCCTGCGCCCGCGTGGCCCCCATGAAGGCCGTGAGCAGCCCGCCCATCGAGGGCAGCTCCTCCGGCCCGGCCTCGTCGTCCGTGTCCGGCTCCGGCCACCGCCACATGGCCACCGCCACCGGCGCGGGGCGCGAGGCGACGTCGACCCGGCCGTCGGCGAGGTAGTGCTCGGCCAGCAGCCCGAACATCGCGGCGCACGCGTGCGGCCGCACGTCGGCGTCCGGGAAGAACCACACCATCAGCGGGTCGTCGGCGAAGGCGCGGGCCAGCACGGTGCGCGCCTGCACGACGCTGATCTCTGCCACGTCTGCAGCGTTCCGGACCTGCCCGCCGCACGCCAGCGGGCGGCGGGCGATCAGCCGCGCTGCTCCTCCATCGCCTGCCAGCGCGCCAGGTTGTACCGGGCGTCGACCAGCGCGTCGTGGGTGCCCGCCGGCTTGGGCGGCAGCGGCGGCTGCCCGCGGTCGTCCCAGCGCTGGCGGAGCTCGCGGGTGAACCGCGGGATGGATCGGGGCAGGGCCGGCATCGCGCCCCACAGCTGGGCCAGCGCGACGTGGTCGTAGGCGGCGAACCACGCCCAGAGCTCGATCTCCTCACCGGGGCCGGTGAGGAAGGCCAGCAGGTCCTCGCGGATGCGCTCGCGGCTGCGCCACGCCTTGTCCGCCGGAGGGGGCAACTGGTCGAGCACGTTGCGCCGCACCCACGGGATGGCCTTGCGCTCGTCGAACTGGGTGCTGACGGCGTAGAACTCCCGTCCCGTCTCGTCGACCACACCGATGGAGACGAGGTCGATGGTGGTGCCGTCCTCGATGAACTCGGTGTCGTAGAAGAAGCGCCGCACGCTCATGCGGTCCCCGTGTCGCCGTCGTGCGGCGGGGCCGGCTCGTTCCAGCTGTCGCGCACGGCCACCGCCTCCACCTCGACGAGCTGATCGGGGTGGCTGAGCACGGTCACGCCGACCAGGGTGCTGGGCGCGTCGTGGTCGCCGAAGGCGTCCCGCACCACCTGCCGGGCAGCGAGGAGGTCCGAGCGGTCGGTCGTCGCCACGTACACCGTCGTCTTCAGGACGTCGTCGAGCCCGGCCCCGGCGGCCTCCAGCGCCGTCGCCAGGTTGGCCACGACCTGCCGCGCCTGGCCGGCGACGTCGCCGACGGCCACCGTGGCGCCGTCGGCGTCCAGGGGGCAGGCGCCGGCGGTGAAGACCATGCGGCCGGGATCGGTGACGGCGGCGTACGCGTACGGGACGGAGGTGCAGAGCGTCGGCGGGCGGACGAGCTCGATGCCTGTGGTCACGGCCTCGATCATGGGTCACCGGCGGACCGGTGTCGTCCGGAGCAGGTGCCCGGCCCCCGGCTCAGGCGTTAGGTTCGCCGCCATGCCGGTCTTGGCCATCGACGCAGGAACCACCGGGGTGACGGCCCTGGTCGTGGGCGAGGACGGCCACGTCCTCTCCCGCGGCTACCGCGAGTTCGCCCAGCTCTTCCCCCGACCGGGATGGGTCGAGCACGAACCCGACGACATCTGGACGGCGACGGTCGCGGCCTGCCGCGAGGCGCTGGCCGGCACCGAGGACCAGCCGACCTGCATCGGGATCACCGACCAGCGGGAGACCGCCGTCGCCTGGGAGCGGCGCACGCTGCACTCCCCCCGCCCTGCGATCGTCTGGCAGGACCGCCGCACCACCGGCATCTGCGACCGGCTGCGCGGGGAGGAGGAACGCGTCTCCCGGCTGACCGGTCTCCGCCTGGACCCGTACTTCACCGGCACCAAGTACGCCTGGCTCGCCGAGCACGAGCCCCGGCTCTGGTCCGACGTGCGCGACGGCGCGCTGGCCCTGGGCACCGTCGACTCCTACCTGATCGCCCGCCTGACCGGTGGCGCCGTGCACGTCACCGACCCCAGCAACGCCAGCCGCACGCTGCTGTTCGACCTGGAGAAGGGCGCCTGGTCCGACGAGCTCTGCGACCTGTTCGACGTCCCCCGGTCGGCGCTGCCCGAGCTGGTCCCCAACTCCGGCGTCGTCGGCACCACCGACCCCGACTCCTTCCTGGGGCTGTCGCTGCCGATCGCCGGCATGGCCGGTGACCAGCAGGCGGCGCTGTTCGGGCAGGCGTGCTTCTCCCCCGGTATGAGCAAGTGCACCTACGGCACCGGCTCGTTCGTGCTCACCAACACCGGCCCGACGCCGGTCCGCTCCGGCGCCGGCCTGCTGACCACGGTGGCCTGGGACCTCGGGGACGGGCTGGTCTACGCGCTCGAGGGCGCCATCTTCGTGACCGGTGCCGCGGTGCAGTGGCTGCGCGACGGGCTCGGGCTCATCGACTCCGCGGCCGAGATCGAGGGGCTGGCGCGCACCGTCCCCGACTCCGGCGACGTCGTCTTCGTGCCCGCGCTGACCGGCATGGGCGCGCCGCACTGGGACCCGCACGCCCGCGGCGCGATCCTCGGCATCACCCGCGGGACCACCCGGGCGCACATCGCGCGGGCCACGCTCGAGGCGCTCGCCTTCGAGGTGCGCGACGTCGTCGACGTGATGGTCGACGAGGCCGGCCTCTCGGTGCCGGAGCTGTCGGCCGACGGCGGCGCCAGCGCCAACGACCTGCTTCTGCAGCTGCAGGCCGACCAGCTCGGCGTGCCGGTGCGCCGTCCGAAGATCACCGAGACGACGGCGCTGGGTGCGGCGTTCCTCGCCGGGCTCGGCACCGGGGTGTGGGGCTCCACCGACGAGCTGGCGCAGACCTGGGCGCTGGACCGCCGGTTCGAGCCGACCCACGGCCTCCGGGACGACGGCCGGCACGACCGCTGGAGGGACGCCGTCGGCCGCGCCGGCTCCTGGACCAGCTGAGGACCTGTCTTTCCGCGGAGAAGCGCCCTGCTTCTCCGCGGACGTGCAGGCCGCTTCTCCGCGGAAGAACAGAGATCAGGCGGCGCCCTTGGAGCGGTCGCCGACGGAGTTGGTGCCGAACTCGCGGCCGTCCAGCGCGGCGATGTCCCGCTCGAGCTGCGGCACCTGGGTGGCCGAGGCCCTCATGACGATCTTCTCCGCGATCGCGCCCGTGACGAACTGACGGAGCGCCGCGATCGTGCCGACCGACCGCGGCACGAACACCCGGCGGCCGCGGGTCTCGAGGTTCTCCACCAGCGCCTCCGCGCACGCGTCGACCGAGGTGAACGCGCCCAGCGGCCCGGGCAGCTGCGCGCGGACGGCCTTGAAGGTGGGCAGCGCGGCCTCGGTGTCGCGCACCATGTCGGTGTCGATCCAGGTCGGGTGCGCGCTGCCCACGGTCACGCCGCGGTGCGCCACCTCCAGCCGCAGCACGTCGCCGAAGCGCTCGACACCGGCCTTGGAGGCGCAGTAGGCGCTCATCCCCGGGAGCACGGTGAACGCCGCGGCGGAGCTGACCAGCAGCACGTGCCCCTTGCGCTTCGCGATCTCCGGCAGCGCGGCGTGCGCGGTCAGCATGGTGCCGGTCAGGTTGACCTCGATCGTGCGGGCCAGCGCGTGCGCCGACGACGTCATCACCGTGGTCAGGGGGGCGATGCCCGCGTTGGCGACGACGACGTCCAGCCCGCCGAAGGTGTCCACCGTCCGCTGCACGGCGGCCTTCAGCGCCTCGGGGTCGGTGACGTCGGCCTCCACCCAGAGGTGCTCGGGGCCGAGCTCGTCCGCCACGCGGGCCAGCTCGTCGGGCTCCAGGCCGACCAGCGCGACGCGGGCGCCCCGTGCGGCGGCCTTGCGCGCGAGGGCGGCGCCGATGCCGCGTGCCGCGCCGGTGATCAGCACCGACTTCCCGACCAGGGAGGTGCGGGTGCGCTGCGTGCGGAAGGCCATCGTCGGCTCCTCGGGATCCGGGCGCTCGAATTGAGCACTGCTCAGCAGTCGTTGTAGCTTGTTGAGCGTTGCTCAGCAAGCCGGGCATCGCGACGTAGGACCGAGAAGGAGCCGATCGGTGACCAGCACGCTCGAGACCCAGTCCACGCCCACCGGGGAGCCCTCGGGGCACGTCCGCGACGTGGGCGTGGCGATCATCGGATCGGGCTTCGCCGGTCTGTGCATGGCGATCGCCCTGAAGCGACGGGGCGAGACGGACTTCGCGCTCCTGGAGCGGGCGCACGACGTCGGCGGGACCTGGCGGGACAACACCTATCCGGGTGCGGCCTGCGACGTGCAGTCCAACCTCTACTCGTTCTCCTTCGCGCTGAACCCCGACTGGGGGCGCTCCTACTCCGAGCAGCCGGAGATCCAGGCCTACCTGCAGCGGGTCGCGAAGGACTTCGACGTCCGCCGGCACTGCGTCTTCGGCGCCGAGGTCACCGCCGCCCGGTGGGACGACGCGGCGCGGCGCTGGCTGGTCTCGACGACGGCCGGCGAGTTCCGGGCCCGCATCCTCGTCTCGGCCGCCGGCGCGTTGGCCGACCCGACCTATCCCGACATCCCGGGCCTGGACACCTTCACCGGCACCGTCATGCACTCGGCCCGCTGGGACGCCGAGCACGACCTGGCCGGTGAGAAGGTCGCCGTCATCGGCACCGGCGCCTCGGCCATCCAGGTGGTCCCGGCGATCCAGCCGATCGTCGAGAACATCGCCGTCTACCAGCGGACGCCCGCCTGGGTGGTCCCCCGCACCGACCACCCGGTCAAGCCGCTCATGCGCCGGCTCTACCGCTCCGTCCCCGGCATGCAGAAGGCGATCCGCGGCGGCCTCTACCTCTTCCGCGAGTTCCTCGTCATCGGCATGGCGAAGAACCGGCGCTTCCTCAAGCCGGTCGGCAAGCTGGCCAAGGCCCACCTCGAGCGCCAGGTGCGCGACCCGAAGCTCCGCAAGGCGCTGACGCCGGACTACACCATCGGCTGCAAGCGGATCCTCATCAGCAACGACTACTTCCCGGCCGTGGCCGCGCCCAACGCCGAACTCGTCACGGCCGGCATCGCCGAGGTCCGCCCGCGCTCGATCGTGAGCAGGGACGGCGTCGAGCGGCCCACCGACACCATCGTGCTGGCCACCGGCTTCCACGTGACCGACCTGCCGATCGCGGAGAGGATCCGCGGCCGCGACGGCCGGAGCCTGGCCGAGGTCTGGGCGGACGGCATGGTGAGCAACCGCAGCGCCACCGTCGCGGGCTTCCCCAACCTGTTCCTGCTGGTGGGCCCGAACGTCGGCGTCGGCCACACATCGATGGTCTACATGATCGAGTCGCAGGTGAACTACGTGGACGACGCCCTGCGCACGATGGACGCCGAGGCCCTGGAGGTCCTGGAGACCACGCGCGAGGCGCAGGAGGCCTACCGCACCCTCATCGCCGAGAAGTCGAAGGGCACCGTCTGGCTCGGCGGCGGCTGCGCCAGCTGGTATCTCGACGAGCACGGCCACAACACGACGCTGTGGCCGGACTTCACCTTCCGGTTCCGCAAGCTCACGAAGAAGCTGGATCGCGAGAACTACGTCGGCGTCCCGGCCGGTGCGCCCGCGAGCACGCCGGAGGTGGCGGCATGAGCGCGGGCACCGTCCTCCGCCGCGTCGCCGCCGTCCGCACCGGGGACGGCGCGCTGATCCACGCCGTCGTCGACGGGTCCGACGACGCGCCGGTCACCCTGGTCCTCGCCCACGGCTGGACGCTCGCGCAGGCCTCCTGGGACGACGTCGCGCACCTGCTCACGCCGAAGGTCGCCGCCGGTGAGCTGCGGCTGATCCGCTACGACCAGCGCGGCCACGGCCGTTCGACCTGGGGCCGCTACGCCGACGACGTCCGCGAGCTCTCGATCGACCAGCTCGGCGCGGACCTCGGCGACCTGCTCGACCAGCTCGTCCCCGCCGGGCCCGTGGTGCTGGGCGGGCACTCCATGGGCGGCATGACGGTCATGTGCCTGGCCGCGGCCCGGCCCGAGCTCTTCGGCAGCCGGGTCCGGGGCGTCGCGCTGGTGTCGACGTCGGCCGGGGACCTCGCGCCGTCCGGCGAGAAGCTGGCCGAGCGGCTGCAGCTGAAGCTGGTGCCCGGCATGGTCACGGTGGCGATCGGCGGCGCGCGGGCCGTCGAGCGGATCCGTCAGCTGGTGCCGCCGGCGCACCCCCGCCACCGGAAGATCGTCCGCGAGCTGCTGTACGGGGCCGACGCGACCGACGAGATGGTGACCGCGGGGGCGGAGATCATGCACGCCTCGACCGTGCGCGCGTTCGCCGCCTTCTACCCGGCGCTGGGCGAGCACGACAAGCGCAGCGAGCTGACGGCGCTGACCGGGGTGCCGGTGGAGGTCCTCGTCGGCGACAGCGACAAGCTGACGCCCGAGCGGCACAGCCGGCAGCTGGCCGAGACGCTGCCCGGCGCCGCGCTGCACGTGGCCGAGCGCACCGGGCACATGCTGATCCAGGAACGGCCGCGGCTGGTGGCCGACGCGATCGATCGGCTGCTGGCCGCCGCGACCGCCGGCCGGCACGCCGCCTGACCGCCCGGTGATGGCGGCGTCCTCCACGCCCGGGTCACCCCGGCTGCGCCGGACGGCGGGTGACCGCCGGGCGCAGCTGGTGCAGATCGGCCTCGAGCTGCTGCCGACCACCCCCGTGCAGGAGCTCACCATCGACGAGGTGGCCCGCCGGGCGGGCATCAGCCGCAGCCTGCTGTTCCACTACTTCGCGTCCAAGCGCGAGTACTACACCGCGGTCACCCGGGCGGCGGCCGACTTCATGCTCGACCACCTCCTGCCTCCCCCCGGCACGTCGCCGGAGGAGCAGGTGACCGGGATGCTGGACCGCTACGTCGGGTGGGTGGAGACCTTCCGGGAAAGCCACCTGGCGTTCGTGCGCGGCGCGAGCGGCGGCGACCCGTGGGTGGCCGAGGTCTACGAGGAGACGCGGGAGCGGCTGGTCGAGGTCGCGCTGACCGCGCTGGAGCTGCCCGACGACGCCCGGCGCCGGCAGCTGGTGCTCGCCTGGTTCGCCTTCACCGAGGACCTCGTCGGCTCCTGGGCCGACGAGCCGACGATGAGCCGGACCGAACTGCTCGAGCTGCTCCGAGAGATCCTGGACCGGCTCGCCGCGCGATGACCTCGTCGGCCTCCGGCCGACACCGCGATGACACTGCGATCCTCCGGATCGCACCGCGGCCCACTGCCGTCCCCCGACACGTCGAGCCCCTTCGTCGCGCCTGCGCGGACCCTCCGGGCCCACCCGGCGCGACAGCCATCATCCCGCGAGCGTCGTGGGCGCGCGGTCGGCCGCCTCGGTCACCGGCGGCTGCAGGGTGGCGACGGCGTCCGCTGCGCTCGAGCTGCCCGCGGTCATCGACTTCTTCACCGTGGCGCCGTAGACGTCGACGTACTCCTGCCCGGACAGCGTCATGATCTCGTACATGATCTCGTCGGTGATGGACCGCTCGACGAAGCGGTCACCGGCCAGGCCCTCGTAGCGCGAGAAGTCCAGCGGCTCCCCGAAGCGCACCGTCACGCGCATGAGCTTCTTGCCGAACGGCAGCTTCCGGCTGGAGTAGCACATCGCCACGGGGACGACCGGCACTCCCGTCTGCAGCGCCATCCGGGCCACGCCGATCTTGCCGCGGAACAGCCGCCCGTCCGGGGACCGCGTGCCCTCGGGGTAGATGCCCAGCAGCCGGCCGTCCCGGAGGATGCGCAGCCCGGTCTGGATGGCGTCCTCGGCAGCCGATGCGCTGGTGCGGTCGATGGGCACCTGCCCGGCGCCGGAGAAGAAGGAGCGCTGGAGGAAGCCCTTCACGCCCGTGCCGGTGAAGTACTCGGCCTTCGCGAGGAAGGTGACCCGCCGCCTGACCGACAGCGGCATGAAGATCCAATCGGCCGCCGACAGGTGGTTGCTCGCCAGGATGGCCGCACCGCTGGCGGGCACGTGCTCGAGGCCCTCGGCGCGGGGACGGAAGAGCACGCGCACGACCGGGCCGATGCCGACGAACTTGAGGAACCAGTAGAACAACACGCCTCCTTCGCGGACTGCCAGACTAGGGAGCCTGGGGGCCGTAGGACAATCGGTGCGTCCAGTGCGAGGGATCACTCGCAGTAGCCGCCGCCGCACTACCAGGAGACGCCCGTGCCCGGAACGAACGCACCGACGCCCGCGGTGCTGCCCGGAGCCGAGCCGTTCCGGTTCCCCGGCCGCGGCGAGCAGGGGCGCACCGGTGTGCTGCTGGTGCACGGCTTCACCGGGACGCCGATGAGCATGCGCCCGTGGGGCGAGCACCTGGCCGCCGAGGGCTTCACGGTGAGCTGCCCGCTGCTGCCCGGGCACGGCACCAGCTGGCAGGACTGCAACCTCAGCACCCACGAGCAGTGGACCACCGCGGTCGAGGGGGCCTTCGACGAGCTGGCCGCCACCTGCGACCGCGTGTTCGTGGCGGGACTGTCCATGGGCGGCACGCTGGCCACCCGGCTGGCCGAGGTGCGCTCCGGCGACCTCGCCGGGCTCCTGCTCGTCAACCCGGCCCTGTTCACCCAGCGGCTCGACGCCAGGGCGCTGCCGCTGCTCGCCCGGCTGACCACGAGCTGGGCCCCCATCGCCAGCGACATCAAGAAGCCGGGCGTCACCGAGCTGGCCTACCCGCGGCTGCCGCTGCGGGCGATGCTGCAGCTGCGCACCCTCTGGGCCCTCACCCGTGCCGACCTGCAGCGGGTCACCGTGCCGACCATCGTCTTCCACAGCATCGAGGACCACGTGGTGGAGCCGGCCAACAGCGAGGTGCTCCTCGCCTCCATCGCCAGCCGCGACACCACCGAGGTCGTCCTCGGGAACAGCTACCACGTCGCCACCCTCGACAACGACGCCCCGCAGATCTTCGAGCGGTCGGCGGCCTGGATCCGCGAGCGCACTCCCGCCGCCCGGCCCGGGAGCGCACCGTCGTGACGCGCGGCAGGGGCCGGCGGGACAACGGGCTGCCGGCCACGTCCTGGAGCCCGCTGCGCGACGTCGACCCGCGGGTGGGTGAGCACCTCCTCGACGTCCTCGAGGCGGCCGGCATCGCCGCCTACCTCGACCCGTCGGCCGACGTCGGGCCCTACACCCGGGAGGTCTCGCTGCCGAGCCCCCCGTCGGACCGGCTCTTCGTCGACCGCGGCCGTCAGTCCGAGGCGCGCGTGCTCGTCGAGCGGTACGCCGACGAGCACCCGCGTCGGCCCGCCGAGCCCGTCCCCGTGCGTGCCGACCTGGACGAGGACGCCGAGTGGTCGCGGATCGTGGCCGCCTTCGAGGCCGAGCACGGCGCGGCGGTGGTCGACGAGCAGCCCTCGGACGCGCCGCCGCCACCTCCGCACGAGGTGTCCGTGCTCGATCTGCCCGAGGAGCACTACGAGCCGCCCCCGCCCCCGCCGGTGCCGGTTCCCGCACCGCACGCGCTCTACGCCGGGCTGCTGGTCCTGCTGGGGCTGGTGCTCATCGCCACCCCCGGCTGGCTGCGCCTGTCCGCGGACCTGGGGCTGGTGCTCGGCGTCGCCGCCATCGCCGGTGGCGCGGCGATGCTGGTCTCCAGGATGGGCGACCGCTCCGACCACGACGGGGACGACGGCGCCGTCGTGTGACCGGGTGTCGGCGCGAGTGGGGCCCGGAGGGCTCCGCGCAGCGGCGACGGTGGGGCTCAGCGCGACGGGGGGACGGCCCCTGGTCGCGGTGTCGCCCGGAGGGCGACGATGTCGCGGCGGACGAGGTCGGCGGCGCCCACCATGCCCGCCTGCGCACCGAGCTCGGCGGCCACGATCCTCGGGCCCGGGCGGAAGCCACGCCCGGGCAGCGCCCGGTCGAGCCTGGCCCGCGCCGGCCCCAGGACCATCTCGCCCAGCACGCTGACGCCACCGCCGATGACGACGACCTCGGGGTCCAGGACGGCGGCGAGGTCGGCGATCCCCTGACCGAGCCACACCCCGACCTCGGTGACCAGCTCCAGCGCCAGCGGGTCGCCGTCGTAGGCCGCCCGGGCGACGTCCTCGCCGGTCAGGCGGGACGCCTGGCCCTCGACCCGCTCCAGCAGGAGCGCGGCTGCGGCCGGAGAGGTGCCCGCCACCTCGCGAGCGGTCTGCCCGAGCGCCGTGCCGCTGGCGTACTGCTCCCAGCACCCGCGGTTGCCGCAGGCGCACAGCCGCCCGTCTGGGACGACGCGCATGTGCCCCCACTCCCCTGCGACACCGTGCGCTCCGCGCTGCAGCCGGCCGTCCATCACGATCCCGCCGCCGATGCCGGTGCCGAGGGTGACCATCAGCGCCAGGTCGGCCCCGCGCGCCGCGCCGTAGCGGTACTCGGCCCACGCCGCGGCGTCGGCGTCGTTGCCCACCCACAGCGGGCGCTGCAGTCGCGCCGCGAGGTCCTTGCGGAGCGAGGAGTGCCGCCAGGCCAGGTGCGGGCTGAACAGCACGGTGTCACCGGTGCGGTCGAACCAGCCGGCGGCGCCGATGCCGACCCCCACCAGCTCGCCGTCGTGGCCGGCGGCCAGCTCCTCGGCGACGGCGGCGATGGCGTCCTCGGTGTCGGACACCGAGGCGCCGGGGGTGGCCCGCCGCGCGGTGGCCAGGATGGTGCCGTCGGGCGCCACGACCCCGCCGGCGACCTTGGTGCCGCCGATGTCGATGCCCAGCGCGGCCAGGGACTCGGGTGCCGCCGCGCTCACGCGATGTCGATCCGCTGCACCGCTCCCGCGCCGGGAGCGGTGTCCTCGCCCCGGTCGTCGCCTTCGCCGGGTGCGTCCGGAGCGCTCGCCGGACCGCTGGACCGGACCGGTTCCCCGGCGAGGTCGCGCAGCACCGAGGCGGTCGTGGCCAGCACGTCGGCGAGTGCGGCGGTCACCTCGGGGCGTTCGCCGCGCAGCACCGCCGACGCCTGGCACACGGGGCACCAGCGGCAGTCCGCCCCGTGGGCCGGCCCTCCCTCTGTGGAGTCCTCGGCGGATCCGGTCGGTGCCCCCGTGGGCGGGCGGAGGACGTCGAGCAGCCTGCGGGCGGAGTCGGCCCAGTCGGCACCGGTGGTCATGAGCTTCTCCTCACCGAGGCCAGCAGGTCCGCCGGCCAGAGCTGTGGGTCGGGTCGGAAGGAGACCACGAGCCGGGCGTCCGCGCTCGCGGGATCGGCCATCCGCCCGCCCGTGACCTCGCAGCGGCGCAGCAGCGGGTCCAGCCGCAGCGACCGGCGGGTGCCCGCGACGGTGATCACCAGGTCGTCCTCCCAGCGGGTCAGCCCGACGGCGCCGCGCTCGGCGAACGGCAACGGGACCGTCAGCTGCCACTCGTCGTCCAGCCGCTCGGTCGCCGGCGCGGGCAGGCTGCCGTCCTCCGGCAGGACGACGTCCTCGAGGAGCGCGGCCAGGCCGGCGACGTCCGCGGGTCCGGTGCATCCCTCGGCGATCCGGTGCACCGGGGCCAGCTCGGCCAGCGAGGTCAGCTCGGCGGTCTGCTCCCGGAGCCGGGCGCGCCACCACTCCCCCGCGTCGTCCTCCGGCAGCACCCGCGCGAGCACGGCTGCCGGCCGCAGGCCGTGCAGGCCCAGCGCGGTGACCAGCCCGCGCAGCGACGCCGCCGTGCCGGCGCGGGGCACGGCTGCCAGGCACACGACCGTGCCGGACGGATCGGCCAGCCGGTCGGCCGCGAGCAGCGCCTCCAGCTGCGGCACCAGCGCCAGGGCGGCGTCGACCGGACCGCGGCGAGCGGCCCCGGAGGTCACCGCCGCCGAGCGGAGCGCGCCCAGCGCACGCATCCCGGGCGGCAGCAGCCGGTCCAGCCACCAGCGCAGGGTCGCAGGCAGCGCGAGCAGCGCGGTGGCCTGCTCGGACGAGCCGGCATCCACGACCACCAGGTCGGCCCTCGCCTGCCCGAGCTCGGCGAAGAGCGCGAGCTCGGCCGTCCCGGGCAGCGACGCCACCGAGGACGCCGGGGGCAGCGGGACCTGCGGCAGCGATCCCGCCGCCGGGACGACCGTCCCGGCCCAGAACCGCTCGACCGCTCCTCCGGCGTCCACCGTGCGCACCTCGAGGCCAGGCACGCCGGCCAGGCCGGCGACCGGGAACGGCTGACGGGTGAGCAGCAGCGTCGTGCGTCCCGCGCCGGCCGCGCGCACCGCGGCGGCCGCGGCCAGGGTGGAGGTACCGGCCCCACCGGGGCCGGTGACGATCAGGGTCTGCACGCCGGGTCAGCCCTCGACGCGCTTCTTGAGCTCCTTGAGAGCCGTGTCGAGGATGACCTTCTCGGCCTTGCGCTTGATCATGCCGAGCATCGGGATGGAGAGGTCGATGGTGATCGAGTAGGTCACCTCGGTCCGGCCGCCGGTCTCGACCAGCGTGTAGGAGCCGTCCTGGCGCTTCTGCATCTGGCCGGTGACCAGCGTCCAGCTGACCTTGCGGTCGTCGTCCCAGGTGTAGTCGAGGACGTAGTCGTCCTTCACCGCGCCGGCGTCGAGCACGAAGTGCACCCGGCGGGCCCGTCCGTCCGGGCCTTCCTCCAGCACCTCGACCTGCTTGGCCGCGGCCACCCACTCCGGGTACGCGGGGAAGTCGGCGATGACCGCCATGACGTCGGCAGCGGGTGCCTCGACGACGATCGACTGCGTGGACTGGTCGGCCATGGTCAGCAGGCTAGCGGCTCGGGATCGCCGCGGAGGCGGTCCGTCACCCGTTCCGCTACTCACCGGTAGGGGCCGCCCGCTAGATTGGCCGGAACGATCCTGGTCACGGACCGCTGGGCGACGGTGCCCGGCGGCGGCCAGGGAGGAGAGGGGCAGGCGTGCGCGAGTTCACCGTTCCTGTGACCACCGAGGTGCGACCCGACGCGGCGCTGACCGACATGCTGGCCGAGAACGTGGCCGGTCACGGTAGCGAGGTCGGTCTGCGGCGACGGCGCGACGGCCAGTGGCGGGACGTCACGTGGCAGCAGTTCGGCGACGAGGTGCGCGGCGTGGCCAAGGGCCTCATCGCTTCCGGCGTGGCCGCCGGCGACCGCGTGGCCCTGCAGGCGAAGACCCGCTACGAGTGGACGGTCTTCGACTTCGCGATCTGGACCGCCGGCGCGGTCGTCGTCCCCGTCTACGAGACCAGCAGCGCCGACCAGGTCGCCTGGATCCTCTCCGACTCCGGCGCCACGGCGATCGTGGTCGAGAGCCCCGAGCACGCCACGGCCGTCGAGTCCGTGCGCAGCCAGGCACCGGCCCTGCAGTCGGTCCACGTCATCGACGACGACGCCGTCGGCGCCCTGATCGCGGCCGGCAAGGACGTCCCGGACTCCGAGCTCGACGCCCGCCGGGCGACGCTGAACGCCGACAGCCTGGCGACCCTGATCTACACCAGCGGCACCACCGGCCGGCCGAAGGGCTGCGAGCTCACCCACGGCAACTTCCTGTTCGAGATCCAGAACGGCATCACGCTGCTGGACCGGTTCATGAGCGTGCAGGGCTCGCTGCTGCTGTTCATCCCGCTGGCCCACGTCCTCGCCCGCGTCCTGCAGGTCGGCGCGATCTACAACCGCACGGTCATCGGGCACACCCCCGACGTCAAGAACCTCCTCGAGGACCTCGGCGAGTTCAAGCCCACCTTCGTGCTGGCCGTCCCCCGTGTCTTCGAGAAGGTGTTCAACTCGGCGAAGGCCAAGGCCGAGGGCGACGGCAAGGGCAAGATCTTCGACAGGGCCGCCCAGGTGGCCATCGACTGGTCGCGGGCCCAGGACACCGGTGGCCCCGGCATCGGCCTGCGCGTCCAGCACGCCCTGTTCGACAAGCTGGTCTACGGCAAGCTGCGCGACGCACTGGGTGGCCGCTGCCTGGGCGCCATCTCCGGTGGCGCCCCGCTCGGTGAGCGGCTCGGGCACTTCTTCCGCGGCATCGGGGTCACCGTCTTCGAGGGCTACGGCCTGACCGAGACCACCGCGGCCGCCTCGGTCAACCACGACGAGGCCCTGCGCATCGGCACCGTCGGGCAGCCGCTGCCCGGTGTCACGTTCCGGATCGCCGACGACGGCGAGGTGCTCATCAAGGGCGGCATCGTGATGCGCGGCTACTGGAACAACGCGGAGGCCACCAAGGAGTCGATCGACTCCGAGGGCTTCTTCCACAGCGGCGACATCGGTGAGCTCGACTCGGACGGCTTCCTCAAGATCACCGGCCGCAAGAAGGAGATCCTGGTGACCGCGGGTGGCAAGAACGTCGCCCCCGCCGTGCTCGAGGACCGGCTGCGCTCCCACCGGCTGGTCAGCCAGTGCATCGTCGTCGGCGACCAGCGGCCGTTCATCGCGGCGCTGATCACCCTCGACGAGGAGGCGCTGCCCCAGTGGCTGGAGTCCAAGGGCAAGCCCGCCGACCAGACGCTCGAGCAGGTGCGTGAGGACGCCGACCTGAAGGCCGAGATCGACGCGGCCGTGAAGGATGCGAACAAGGCCGTCTCGCAGGCCGAGGCGATCAAGAAGTTCCACATCCTCGGCACGGACTTCACCGAGGACAACGGGATGCTCACCCCGAGCCTCAAGCTCAAGCGCTCGGTGGTCATGAAGGAGTTCGGCGACGAGGTCGAGGCGCTCTACACGCGCTGAGGCACCCCGCCCCGAGGCCCGTCCCGCACCGCGGGGCGGGCCTCGGCGTGCGTTCAGGGGGGGGAGCGTTCAGGGCTCGATCAGGTCGGCGAAGGTCGCCGCGATCGTCGTCCAGGACCAGCTCTGCTCCACCCACGCGCGCCCGGCCGCACCCATGGCGCGAGCCCGCGCCGGGTCGTCCAGGAGGTCGGCGATCGTGGTCGCCACCGCGGTGGGTGACCGCGGGTCCACGACGTGGCCGGTGACGCCTTCCCGCACCGCCTCCGGCGCGCCGCCCGACGTCCCCGCCACGACGGGCCGTCCGCAGGCGGCCGCCTCCAGGAAGACCATGCCCAGGCCCTCGACGTCCAGCCCGGCGCGGCGGGTGCGGCACGGCATGGCGAACACGTCCCCGGCCGCGTAGTAGGCCGGGAGCTCGGCGGAGTCGACGCCTCCGGTGAGGACGACGGAGTGCCCCAGGCCGCGCGCGGCGACAGCGCGCCGGAGCGCCGCCTCGTCGGGTCCGCCGCCGACCAGGAGCAGCCGGGCGGAGGGATGCCGGGCGAGCACCTGCGGCCACCCCTCGACCAGCACGTCCTGCCCCTTGCGGGCCACCAGCCGGGAGACGCAGACGACCACCGGGGCCTCCCCCAGCCCGTGCCGGTGCCGGACCGCGGCGCCGTCGGCGTCCGGGGTGAACCGGTCGACGTCGACCCCCGGGGACAGCTGCGCGAGCCGGGTGCGCCCGCCGAGCGCCGGGGCGAGCCGTCCGCGGGTGTACTCGGTGAGGTAGGTGAGCACGTCGAGCCCGTCGGCGATGCGCTGCATGAGCTGCCGGCTCCCGGGCAGCGCCACCCAGCCGGTCTCGTGCCCGTGCGTGGCCCCGACCAGGTGCCCGACGCCGGCCCGGCGGAGCGCGGGGGCGAGCAGGCCCAGCGGCGCCGCGGCGCCGAAGAAGGCGCTGTCGCAGCCGTACCGGTGGACCAGGTCGACCGCGGCCCGCGCGGTGGCCCGCGTGGGCAGCAGCATGCCCGTGGGCCGGCGCACCACCGGATAGGGCAGCGCTGCGTCGTGCTCGGCGGAGCCGGGGTGGTCGGAGGCGAGCACCACCAGCGAGTCGGGGGGCCGGCGTTCCAGCAGTGCGGCGACGAAGGTCTGGATGCCGCCCTGGCGGGGCGGGAAGTCGTTGGTGACGACGAGGGTCCGGGTCACGGCTCGCGCTCCGAACGGGCCCAGTCCTGCGCCAGCGCGATCCGCTCGGCCGCCGTGGGGTGCGAGCCGAAGAACCAGTGCCACGCCGCGGGCGGATCGGGGTCGGACAGATTGCTGCCGGCCAGGCCGCGCTGCATGGCGATGAACGCTGCGGGATCACCGGTGAGGTCGAGCGCGGCCACGTCGGCCCGCACCTCGATCTGGCGGGAGACCAGGTTCTGCACGGGCGTCGCGACCAGCGTCCCGACCGCGACCAGCAGCAGGGCCAACGGCACCACCGCCGGGTCCGCCGGACCCTCGGCCCCGGCCCGGCGGAGCAGTCGCGGGGACGTCAGCGCCCAGCCGAGCAGGGCGACCCCGCCTGCACCCCCCAGCGCGCCGAGGAGGGTGCCGGTGAGGACGTCGTCGGCGGCGACGTGGCCGAGTTCGTGGGCCGTGATCGACTCGATCTGCTCGTCGGGCAGTCGCTCGAGCACCGTGTCGTAGACGACGATGCGGCGGGTGGACCCGAAGCCCGACACGTAGGCGTTCAGGGCCGTGGTGCGGCGCGAGGCGTCGGAGACCAGCACGTCCTGGACCGGGGTGCCGTTCTCCTCGGCCAGGGCGAGCAGATCGCTGCGCAGCTGCCCGGCGGGCATCGGCTCGAAGCTGTTGAAGGCCGGCTCGACGAGGACCGGCCACAGGAAGGAGCCCACGACCACCAGCACGGTGGCGCCCGCGGCCGCGAAGGCCCACCACAGGCGCGAGGCCCGGCGGGCGAGCCAGACGAGGGCCACCACCGCCAGGGCGGTCAGGGCGGCGTCGATCGCCGTCGACGTCGCCACGTCCCGCACCCACAGCCCCCAGCTCCGGGTGGACAGCCCGTACCGGTGGCGGACCACCTCGCCGTAGGCCGACAACGGCAGGGTGACCAGCCGGCCGATCACGGCGAGAGCGAACACACCGAGCAGCACCTGCCAGCCCCAGCGCCACCGCCGGGGGGTGGGGAGCCCGCGCACCAGGCGCGCGCCGAGAGGCGTCAGGCCGAGCACGGCGGAGACGGTCAGCCCCAGCAGCAGGGAGGCGAGCGAGGCGGGCCGGATCGCGGCGGCGAAGGCCTCCGCGCGGTCGACCTGCTCGGCCGACAACCCGGCCGTCGGGTCGATCGGGGTCGCCCCGCCCGGCGGCTCCGACAGCGTCTGCCAGGGGGTGCCGACGGCGACGACGACGGCGAATGCGGCGAGGAGCACCACCGCGGTCGCCAGCGCAGCGCGACGGCCGGTCATCCGGCCTCCGTTGCGACGCCGGTCTGCCGGGTCCGCGGCGTCATCACCACGGGGCACCGGCACGCACGGCCTCGATCCTAGTGACGGCTCGCATCGCCCTCCCGCTCGTGGCCTTCCGGAGGCCCCGGACGGGCCACGACGACCGGACGACGAGGGCCGGCGACCTCCGCGCGGGAGATCGCCGGCCCTCGTCGAGCGGGTCGCGTGTCCGTCAGACGACGCGGCGGGCGCTGTTGTAGCTCGGGAAGGAGTCGACGTTGTCGACCTTCACCGGCTGGCTCGAGGTGGAGGCGTGCACCATCTTGCCGTTCCCGATGTACATGGCCACGTGGCTGACCGGGCTGTAGAAGAACAGCAGGTCGCCGGGCTGGAGCTCGCCCCGGGAGACCGGCCGGCCCATCTGCGACTGGCTGCGGCTGGAGTGCGGCAGCGAGATGCCCGCGGCGCGGTAGGCGTAGGACGTCAGGCCCGAGCAGTCGAAGGCGTCCGGCCCGCCGGCGCCCCACACGTAGCGGTCCCCGACCTGGGCCAGTGCGGTGTTCACCGCCACCTGGGCGGCACCGCTGGGCGCGGCAGCTCTCGGCGCGGGGGCCGCCGGGGCGCTGCTGCCCGCCGAGGAGGCGGCGGACGAGGAGGCGGCGGACGAGGGGGCGGTGCGCTCGGACCGCGAGGCCCGGGCCAACTGCTCGTCGGCGTGGGCGCGCTCGACGGCAGCGCGCTGTGCGGCGTCCAGAGCCGCGTACTGCCGCTGGTAGTCCGCGATCCTGACCTCGAGGTCGTCCTGCTTCGCCTCGATCTGCTCGACGCTCTCCTCGGCCTGCTCGCGAGCCTCCTGCGCCTCGGCGCGGGCGGCCTCGGCGCGCTCGGAGGCCTCGGCGACCTCGCCGACGGCGGCGTTGGTACGCCCCGCGATGGCGTCCAGCGTGCCGAGCTGGGAGACGAACTCGTCGGCCGAATCGCTGGTCAGCATGACGTCGAGCTGGGTGAGGGCCCTGCCGCCGCCGGTGTAGGCGGTGCGAGCCAGCTGGCGGATCCGCCCGTCGAGGGCAGCGCGCTCGACGTCGGCCGCGTAGGCGGCGAGGGCGGCGCTCTCCACGGCCGCCTGCTGGCGCTCGAGCTGCACCTTCGCCTCGTTCAGCTGCTCGGACACGACCTCCAGCTCGTGGCTGGCCTCGGCGACCATCTGCGCGGCCTCGGCGGTGCTGGTGGCGCGGCCCGGCTCCGCGGAGGCGGTGCCCGGGACCATGGTGAAGGTCAGTGCAGTGGTGGCCCCGATGAGCAGGCCGGCGCGGAGGCGGCCCACCCGGCGGGCGGAGCCGGCCGGAGGATCGGGGCGGAAGGGTGCGAGGACATGCGTCGGTGAAGCGTGCGGGGTCGCCACGAGCGGCGGCTCTCCATTTCTTCCTCGTCACCGCCTACCGAGTTAGCTGACGGGTTCGGGCGGGGAAGAAACGGCCCTATCTCCTGCTCACCGGCGGACCGGCCCTCACAGGAGAACTCACCCCAGGACTGCGGTGGGTCCCCGGTTCACCTCGGACGACCGGTCGGACGTCGTGCGGTGATTCGGCGGTGTCCGGCCGAGGCCACCCGTCTGCGGATGACGACCACCCGGTCGGACGCGACGACCCTACGTTCGTGATGTGTCCGTGACAAACGGAGACAGCAGTTAAACCTGTGACGAGAATCTCGACCCTCTCCGCGCGCCTCCACAGTGGCAGCCGAGAGTAGGGGTACAAGCACGGTCCGCAGCCACTGAGCTCGCCGGCGAGTGCGTCAGCCGGTACGTCGGTCGGGCGAGATCCCGCCGTCGTCGGCCGCCCCGGAGCCGTCGCGGTGACGCAGGGGCGGCACCAGCCCGTACTCGGCCAGCGCGCGGACGGCCCGGCGTTCGACGTCGTCGAACTCCACCACCACACCGGGCGGTGGCACGACGACGTCCTCGGCGGCCGGCGCGGGGCCGCCGCTGCGGGCGCGGCCGGCCATCGGCACCACGACCGGGTCGACGCCCTCCCACCCTGGTGGAGCACCGAGCAGCACGGTGACGACGCAGTCGGCGCAGCCGGCGCCCCGGACGGTGCAGGTATCGCAGTCGATGAGCATGTCTCTCCTCCGTGAGTCATGCGCACGGTAGGAGCGGCCACCGACAATCCCGTCCCGGACGGTCAGCTGCCTGCGTACTCCCAGTGCCACGGCTCCTCGCGACCGTTGCCCGGGTCGGCCCACGTCGGGTGCAGGAAACCGAACCGCCCGGCGTTGGCCGCCATCCAGCCGTACTGCGGCGTCCCGAAGGTCTCGATGCCGCCGCACAGGTCGACGGCCAGCCCCCAGCCGTGGTTGCTCGTCCCGGGGACCGCGGCCAGCGCGGGCTTCTCGCCGTAGAGCTTCACCTGGCCGGCGTAGGTCCGGTAGGAGTCGGTGATGCAGAGCGGCCCGCCGAACGCGGCGGCGTAGGCCGCCGACATGGCCCGGTAGGCCGCAGCGGCGTCGCAGCGCAGCGAGTGCCCCGCCGCGCCCAGCGGGCACATCGCGCTGGGCGGGATGAGCCCGTTGGGGTACCCGCCCCACTGCCGCGCCCCGCCGTAGCTGGGCGGGTAGACCGCGTTGCCGCACTCCACGCGCAGGGCGTCCCCCGTCGGCCCCGGCGCCACCGCGGGCGCGCGCCGACCGAGGCTCGGCCGGCCGACACCGAGCACCTCGTCGGCGGGCAGGGTGCGCACCACGACGGCGCCCGCCCTGGCGTCGGCCGCGAGCATGGTGCGCGGGTCGAGCGCGATCCCCACGTGCCCGAGCCCGGCCTCCGGGGTGCCGAGGAAGACCAGGTCACCGGGGAGCACGTCGGCGGCAGCGACCGGCGCCGTGACGGCGAAGAGCTCCGCCTGGCTCCCGGGCAGCGCGACGCCGGCCCGCCCGTAGACCGACTGCACCAGCGAGCCGCAGTCCCAGGACTCGGGACCGGCGGTACCGGGCGCGTAGGGCAGTCCCAGCGCGTCCATGGCCGCGGTCACCGCCGCGAGCGTCTCGGCGGGCAGCACGAGCAGGGATGCGGGCCGGCCGGGGAGCTGTGCGGCTCCGCGCTGGGCACCTCCGCCGGCGGCACCGACCGGCACCAGGCGCGCGGGCAGGCCGGCGGCGGGGTCGCCCAGCTCCGCCGACGGCGGCGGGACGATCCCGGCGGCGGTCAGCTGGTCGAGGTAGGCCCGCCAGCTCGCCGCCGTCCGGTCGTTGACCTCGACCTGCTCCCGCTGGAGCTGCGCCAGCTGGCGGTCCACCGCCCCGAGCGCGGCGTCCAGCTCGTCGGTCACCGCCGAGGCCGCCGCCTCCAGCTCGGCCACCCGGGCGCCCACCTCGTCGGCACGGGTCCGCGCCTGCTCGAGCGCTGCCGCGGCCTGCTGCTGCTGCGCGACGGCGGCCCGCCGCTGCTCCTCCGCCGCACCGATCACCGCGGCGGCGTGCCGGTCGACGACGTCGAGGAAGCTCATCGCCGACACCACGTCGCCGGGGTCCCCACCGCTGAGCAGCAGCGTCAAGGGCGTCAGCGCCCCGCCGTCGCGGTAGACGGCGGCGGCGTACCGGGCGACGAGCCGCTGGTGCCCGGCCAGCTCCCCTTCCGCGTCGCCGAGCACCGCCTCGGCGTCGGCCACGGCATCCTCGGCCGCGGCGAGCGACTCGCGCGCGGCCACGACCTCGCCCTGCTGCTCCTGGAGACCGCGCTGCACCTCCGAGGCGCGCTGCTGCAGCGCGTCCAGAGCGCGGCTGTCGAGGACGCCGGAGGTGCCTCCCGGCTGGTCGCTGGGTGCGGCCGACGCAGGGGTTCCGGTCCCGATCAGCGCGAGGGCGGCCAGCGGCACGAGCAGCCGCGCCGGACGGCCGCGGCCGTGACGCATGGCCCCGGGCCGCCGGGAGCGCCACGGGGAGCGCGGGGACATCGGACCACCTCTGCGGATCTGGGCCTGGTCGCCCACCGCTGGAATGTTGTCCCGATCACCGGCATAGCGCCAGGTGGGCGGCCCTGTTGCCGCCCGGGTGGGCGAATCGTGCCGCGTTGCCGGGGCGGACCGGGTCGGCGCGGCGTCCCCGGGACTGTCGGCACCCCGACCTAACGTCCGGCCCGTGAGCTCCTCCCCCACCCTTCCTCGCTACGTGCAGGGCACGATCGAGGAACTGGGCACGCCGCTGGCCGAGGTCACCTTCGTGGTCGTCGACCTGGAGACCACCGGGGGCTCGCCGAAGGACGACGCGATCACCGAGATCGGGGCGGTGAAGGTGCGCGGCGGCGTGGTGCTGGGCGAGTTCCAGACGCTGGTGGACCCGGGAAGGGCCATCCCGCCCTACATCAGCGTGCTCACCGGGATCACGACGTCGATGGTCGCCGCGGCACCCCGGATCGGCACGGTGCTGCCCGCGTTCCTCGAGTTCGCCCGCGGCGCGGTGCTGGTCGCGCACAACGCCCCCTTCGACCTCGGGTTCCTCAAGGCGGCGTGCGCGGGGAACGGGGTGCCGTGGCCGCCGGCCGCGTCGGTCGACACCGCCGTGCTGGCGCGCAGGCTGCTCAGCCGCGACGAGGTGCCCAACTGCAAGCTGGCCACCCTCGCGCCGTTCTTCTCCGCCACCACCTCTCCCACGCACCGCGCGCTGGACGACGCCCGGGCCACCGTCGACGTCCTGCACGGGCTCTTCGAGCGGCTCGGACCGCTCGGTGTCTCCTCGCTCGAGGAGCTGACCGGGCTCACCCGGCAGGTCGATCCCGAGCGCCGGCGCAAGCGCCACCTGGCCGACGCCGTCCCGCACGGCCCCGGCGTCTACCTCTTCCGCGGTCCGCGCGACGAGCCGCTCTACGTGGGCACGTCGACCGATCTGCGCACCCGGGTGCGCAGCTACTTCACCTCCGGTGAGCAGCGCAGCCGGATCACCGAGATGGTGGCGCTGTCCCAGCGCGTCGAAGCGATCCCGTGCGCCCACGCGCTGGAGGCGGCGGTGCGCGAGCTGCGGCTGATCGCCGAGCACAAGCCGCGGTACAACCGCCGCTCCCGCTTCCCCGAACGGGCCCTGTGGGTCCGCCTCACCGACGAGCCCTTCCCCCGGCTCTCCGTGGTCCGCCGCGTGCGCCCGGGCGCCGGGGTCTTCCTCGGCCCCTTCCCCGACCGGCGGGCCGCCGACGCCGCGGTCGCGGCCGTGCACGAGGCGCTGCCGCTGCGGCAGTGCACCGCCCGCATCCCGGCGCGCGCCCCGACCGGCTCGGCCTGCGCGCTGTTCGACATGGGCCGCTGCGGCGCCCCCTGCACGGGCGCCCAGTCCGTGACGGCGTACGCCGACGTCGCCGCGGTGCTGCGTGCGGCGGTCGCGTGCGATCCCACCGCGCTGGTCAGGCCGCTGCTGGACCGCGTCGAGCGCCTGGCCGCGGAGGAGCGCTACGAGGACGCCGCCGTCCTCCGCGACCGCGTCGCCGTCCTGCTCCGCGCCGTCCGCCGGCGGCAGCGGCTGGAGTCGCTCGCAGCCGTCGCCGAGCTCGTGCTCGCCCGTTCCGACGGCGCGGGCGGCTGGGAGCTGTCCGTCGTGCGCCGCGGCCGGCTGGTCTCCGCCGGGGTGGCCCCGCGGGGCGCGTCGGTCCGCGGCACCCTCGCCGGCCTGCTCAGCACCGCGGAGACCCCGATCGGTCCCGACGGCGAGATCGCGGCGTCGGTCGACGAGACCGAGCTCGTCCTGCGCTGGATGGAGAAGCCGGGCACCCGACTGGTCGAGCTGGACGGCACGCTCGCCAGCCCGGCCCCGGGCACGGGCCCCTTCAGCCGGTTCCTCGCGATGGCCGACGGCAGCGGTGCCGGCCGCGATCCGTTCGCCGACGGCCGCTCGCTGGGCACGCGTGCCCGGCCGGACCGGATCACCACGGGCGGAGGCGCCGCTCCGCGGGCCCGGCTAGCATCGCCGGCGTGATCACCGCCATCGTGATGATCGATACCGCCACCGACTCGATCCCCGAGGTGGCCGCGGCGATCGCCGACCTCGACGGGGTCAGCGAGGTCTACTCCACCGCCGGCGAGGTCGATCTCATCGCCCTCGTCCGGGTGCGCGAGTTCGACCAGATCGCCGAGGTGATCGCCGGCCGCATCAGCAAGGTCCCCGGCGTGCTCGAGACCGAGACGCACATCGCCTTCCGGGCGTACTCCCGCCACGACCTCGAGTCGGCGTTCGCGATCGGGTTCGAGTCGGCCGACTGACGGCTCAGCCGGCCGACCCGTCGCGCACAGCGCGGCTCACCGTCACCCAGCGGTCCAGCAGGGCCGCGGCAAGGCCCTCGTCGATCGCCGCGTTCGCCCGGGCCAGTCCGGCGGCGAGCCCCTCGTGCAGGCCGTCGGAGTGCTCGTCGAAGGCGGCCAGCGCCGCGGCCGCGTTCAGCACGACGGCGTCCCGCACCGGGCCCCGCTCGCCGTCCACCACCCGCCGGAACACGTCCGCGTTGTAGGCGGGTGACCCGCCGCGCAGGGCGTCGGGAGCCGATGCCGGGATCCCCAGGGCGACCGGGTCGACCCGGTCGGGCACGACGACGCCGTCCCGGACCACCCACGCGGAGGACGTCGTCGCCGTCGTCAGCTCGTCCAGGCCGTCGTCCCCGCGGAACACCACCGCCCGGGCACCGCGGGCGGCCAGGACCTCGGCCAGCACCGGCGCCATGCGCCGGTCGGCGCAACCGATGGCCGCGGCCACCGGCCGCGCGGGGTTGGTCAGCGGCCCGAGGAAGTTGAAGACGGTGGCGATGCCCATCTCGCGCCGCGGCGCACCGGCGTGCCGCATGCCGGGGTGGAACACCGGCGCGAAGAAGAACCCGATACCGGCCTCCTGCACGCAGCGGGCGACCCCTACGGCGGGCAGGTCGATGACCACGCCCAGCTCCTCGAGGACGTCCGCCGCCCCCGAGGAGGACGACGCCGCGCGGCCGCCGTGCTTGGCGACCGGCGCCCCCGCCGCGGCGGCGACGACCGCCGCCATCGTGGAGATGTTCACCGTGTGCGCGCCGTCGCCCCCGGTGCCGACGATGTCCACGCACGCCAGCGGCAGCGCGACCGGCGTCGCCTGGGCCAGCATCTCCGCCGCCAGACCGGAGACCTCCTGCGCCGACGCACCCTTGGCGCGCAGAGCCACGGCGAAGCCGGCGATCTGCGCGGGCGTGGCCTCGCCGGTCATGACCTCGCGCATGGCCCACGCGGTGTCCGCGGCCGCCAGGTCCTGCCCGGCCAGCAGCCGGTTGAGCAGCCCCGGCCAGGACGGCCGGGCCGGAGGAGCGGCAGTCACCGCGCGGTCACCGGACGGCGGGGCGGCGTGCGGAGCTGCGCAGCAGGTCCGCGACCAGCCCGGGCGCGGTCAGCGGGTCGACGGGCAGGGGCAGCGTGCCCTCGGCACGCGACCAGTGCGCCAGCCAGCGGTCGGGCTGCCGGGCGATGAGGACGCACACGGCCGGGCGGTCGGGCACCTCCTGGTCGAGCTGTCGCGCCAGCGCCAGCCCACCGGTGGGCTGGGCCTCCCCGTCGAGGATGCACAGCGCGATCCCACCTCCGCCGACGGCGGCGACCACCTCGTCGCCGGTGGCGCACTCGACCCAGGTGAGCGGGCCGACGTCGGGGGCGGGGCGCCGCCCCACGGCCGTGAGAACGGCCTCGCGGGTCTCGGCACGGGAGCTGTAGACCAGCACGGTGGCCGGTGCGTCGGGGGTTCCGGCTGGGCTCACGCGGGCGAGCCTAGTGGTACGCCCGGCACTCTCCGGGGAGGGCGGCCGCGGCGGGGACCGGGAGAGTCCGCGTGCGCGCCACGCCGGGCCGACCCGAGGTCGAAACGGTCCGGACCCGATGCCATGATGACCGGGTGACAACGGCCCCCGTGGCGAGCAGCACCTTCGACACCTCGCGGGTGCACTCCCTGACCCGACCGAACATGGTCAGCGTCGGCACGATCATCTGGCTCTCGAGCGAGCTGATGTTCTTCGCCGGTCTGTTCGCCATGTACTTCACCGCGCGAGCCCGGGCCATCGACGGGTGGCCGCCGGAGCCGACGGAGCTGAACCTCCCGTACGCGACGTTCTTCACGCTGATCCTGGTGGCCTCGTCGTTCACCTGTCAGTTCGGCGTCTTCGCGGCCGAGAGCGGCAACGTCTACGGCCTCCGCCGCTGGTTCACGATCACCTTCGTGATGGGCCTGATCTTCGTCGTGGCCCAGATGAACGAGTACCGCGAACTGGTCCACCACGGCACGACCATCTCGTCGTCGGTCTACGGCTCCGTCTTCTACCTGACCACGGGGTTCCACGCGCTGCACGTGATCGGCGGCCTGGTCGCCTTCGTGTACATCCTCATCCGGTCCACCATGGGCCGATTCACGCCGGCACAGGCGACCGCGGCGATCGTGGTCTCGTACTACTGGCACTTCGTCGACGTCGTGTGGGTCGGGCTCTTCGCCACGATCTACCTGATCCGCTAGGGGAACGGTGTCCACCACGCACCCGCAGTCCGACGCCGAGTCCTCCGCCGTCGACACCGCGACCACCAGCCCGCTCGCCCGGGCCCGCGCCCGCCGGCGCAGCAAGCACCGCCGTCGCGTGGCGAACGTCGCCGCGCTGATGGCCGGGCTGATCCTCACCGGGGCGCTGTACTCGGTGTTCAGCCCCGCCCAGGCCGCCCCGGCCCAGGGCGCCAGCGAGTCCGCCGCCGAGGCGGCCGGCCGTGACCTGTACACCCGCAGCTGCATCACCTGCCACGGGGAGAACCTCGAGGGCGTGCCCAACCGCGGGCCCTCCCTGATCGGCGTCGGCGAGGCCTCCGTCTACTTCCAGGTGCACACCGGTCGCATGCCGCTGGCGCGCCAGGAGGCCGACGCCGCCGACAAGCCCGCGGTCTTCTCCGACGAGGAGATCGACCAGCTGATGGCCTACATCCAGGCCAACGGCGGCGGCCCCCGGCTGCCGAGCGGCGACCTGCGCGACGGGGACATCGCCGAGGGTGGCGAGCTGTTCCGCCTGAACTGCGCCTCGTGTCACAACTTCGTCGGCGAGGGCGGCGCTCTCTCCTCGGGCAAGGCTGCCCCGAGCCTGAACGACGCCAACGACCTCGAGATCTACACGGCCATGCTCAGCGGGCCGGAGAACATGCCGGTGTTCGGTGACAACCAGCTGACGCCGGAGGAGAAGCGCTCGATCATCGCCTACATCCAGACGGTGAACAACCAGGCCGACCCCGGTGGCGCCGGCGTCGGGCGGATGGGCCCGGTCGCCGAGGGTCTGGTCATCTGGGTGGTCGGGGTCGGCGTGCTGATGTTCGGAATCTTCTGGATGGGGAGCAAGGCGTGACGACGCACGACACCCGCCCCGGCTCCGCCGGCGGTGCGGACACGCCGGGACCGCTGCACGGCGGCCCCGACGAGGACTACACGCCCGAGCAGCTCGCGGCGATGCCGCGGGAGGACCTCGACCGGCTCGGCGCCCGGTACGACGGGGTCGAGATCCTGCACGTCGACCCGGGCCCCGAGCCCGGCTCCCCGATGGAGAAGCGGGCGGTGCGCCAGGTCGGCCTGCTGTTCACCCTCGCCGGGCTCTCCGCGCTCGCGTTCGTCGTCGTCTACGTCGGGTCGGGCTGGTTCTTCCCCGACTGGCAGTGGGACGTCGCCGACACCGGCTGGAGCACCATCTTCACCCCCCTGCTGGGCGCCACGATGGGCCTGTCCCTGGCGCTCGTCGGCGTCGGGCTGGTCGTCTACGGCAAGAAGCTGCTGCCGCACGAGACAGCGGTCCAGGACAAGCACGACGGCTCGCACTTCGACCGGGTCACCACCGGCGCCACGCTCGTCGGCGGCCTGCACAACAGCGGGCTCGCCCGCCGCAAGCTCATCACCCGGTCGCTCGGCTTCATGGGCGGCGGCCTGGGCCTCATGCTGCTCATGCCGCTCGGCGGCCTGATCAAGAACCCGAACACGGGCAACCCGCTCGGCCGCACGTCGTGGGCCGAGGGCGTGCGGCTGGTCCGTTACGACGGCAGCCCGATCCGCCCCGGCGACCAGGAGCCCGGCTCCCTGGAGACGGTCTTCCCGGCGGTACCGGGCGGCAACCACCAGTCCGATGCGGCCACGATGCTCATCCGCCTCCGTCCGGCGCAGCTCGCAGAGGACAGGCCACGCGAGGGCCAGGCTGACTACGGCTACGGCGACTACGTGGCCTACTCCAAGATCTGCACGCACGCCGGCTGCCCGGTGTCGCTGTACGAGCAGGAGACCAGCCGGATCCTCTGCCCGTGCCACCAGTCGCAGTTCGACGTGACCCAGGGAGCCAAGCCGGTCTTCGGGCCGGCGACGCGCGCCCTCCCCCAGCTGCCGATCACGGTCGACGACGAGGGCTTCTTCGTCGCCCGCAGCGACTACCCTGAGGCCGTCGGCCCCACGTACTGGAACCGGGAGCGCATCTGATGGCAGCAACCGCCACGGCCCCGGGGGCTCCGACCACCCGGCTCGGCAAGGCCGCGACCGAGTTCGACGACCGGCTGATCGTCGCCGGCCCCCTGCGGCGGACGCTCAACAAGGTCTTCCCCGACCACTGGTCGTTCCTGCTCGGTGAGATCGCGCTCTACGCCTTCCTCATCGCGCTGCTGTCCGGGACCTATCTGACGTTCTTCTTCGACCCGTCCCTGCGCGAGGTCGTGTACGAGGGCTCCTACGCCCCGCTGCGCGGCGTGACGATGTCGGCGGCCTACGACTCGACGCTGGACCTCTCCTTCGACATCCGCGGCGGCCTGTTCATGCGGCAGGTCCACCACTGGGCGGCGCTGCTGTTCGTCGCCGCGATCGTGCTCCACCTGCTGCGCATCTTCTTCACCGGCGCATTCCGTCGGCCGCGTGAGTCCAACTGGCTGATCGGCGTGGTCATGCTCGTGCTCGCCCTGCTCATGGGCGTGACCGGGTACACCCTCCCCGACGACCTGCTCTCCGGCACCGGGCTGCGGATCATCAGCGCGATCATCCTGTCCATCCCGGTGATCGGGACCTGGGCGCACTGGGCGGTCTTCGGTGGCGACTTCGTCGGCGAGCTGATCATCGGGCGCTTCTACATCGCGCACGTGCTCATCATCCCGGCGATCCTGCTGGCCCTGATCGCGGTGCACCTGTTGATCCTGGTCAAGCAGAAGCACACCCAGTTCGCCGGCCCGGGGCGCACCGAGCACAACGTGGTCGGCAACCGGCTCTTCCCCACGTTCGCGGCGAAGGCGACCGGACTGCTCTTCATCGTGTTCGGCGTGGTCGCCGCCCTGGGCGGTCTCGTCCAGATCAACCCGGTCTGGCTGTGGGGCCCGTACAACCCGGCGCAGGTGTCGGCCGCCTCGCAGCCGGACTGGTACATCCTCTTCCTGGACGGCTCGACGCGAATCTTCCCCGCGTGGGACATCAACCTCCCGGGCGACTACACGATCCCGGCGCTGTTCTGGCCGACGGTCGTCATCGCCGGCGCCATGTTCACCGTGCTCGCGCTCTACCCGATGATCGAGCGCAAGCTGACCGGGGACACCGCCTCCCACCACCTGCTGCAGCGTCCGCGCGACGTCCCGGTGCGGACCTCGCTGGGCATGATGGGCCTGACGTTCTACGGCGTGCTGATGCTCTCCGGCGGGAACGACGTCTTCGCGGACAAGTTCGATGTGAGCCTCAACGCGATGACCTGGTTCGGCCGGCTCGGCGTGATCGTCCTGCCGCCGCTCGTCTACGTCATCACGTACCGCATCTGCCTGGGCCTGCAGATGCACGACCGCGAGGTGCTCGAGCACGGCATCGAGACCGGCGTCATCCGGCGCCTGCCGCACGGTGAGTTCATCGAGGTGCACCAGCCGCTCGGCCCGGTGGACGAGCACGGTCACGGCGCTCTCGCCTACGGCGGGGCTCCGGTGCCCAAGAAGATGAACCAGATCGGCGGCGCACGGCGCGCGATCCGCGGCTTCTTCCGACCGATCGAGGAGCCGGCCCAGGTAGAGCTCGAGCAGCGTCGCGAAGGCCGCGGGCTGGCGGCCGACGAGAGCCGCGAGCTCACCTCGTCCGGCCGGCCCTCCGAGGGTGGCCGTCCGCAGGAGCCGCGCGACTGACGTCGGCATCGCACGTAGGCAGGGCCCCGGTGGATCCGTCCACCGGGGCCCTGCTGCATGTCGGGGCGGCTCCCTTCGGGCTCGCCCCCTCCCCCGGCACCCAGGTCGTTCCCAGGGCTCCCGCGGACCGTGCAGCGTTTCCCGACGCGGGCTCCACCCCACCGGCAGTCCCTCGACCGCGCGCACCGGCCGGCGCCCTCGACATCGCCGGCCCGCCGTCCCGCTGCGCCGCACCCGCGCACCTTCCCCCGCCGTAGCCGCGCTCGCCGGCCGGCCTCGGGGCGCCACCGCCGCGGTGGCGCCCTTCTCAGCGTGGGTAAGCGTTGCAGGACCGCCCACCCTGGTACAGCGACAGCACAGGCCGCGAGCCGACGCCCCGGCATCGCGGGCGCTCCTCGCGCTCCTGTGGCTCTGGAGCACTCCCCCGGCGCAGTCCACCGGTACGTCGACGGCCAGTGGCTCCACCTCGCCGCCTGCTTGCCCGGAGCGCTGCCAGCTCGTCGTCGTCGACACCACCGATGCGCATCGCCCCGGGGTCTCGAACCGCCGCCGTCGGACCGTCGAGCCAGGACACCCACGACCGCCCGCGTGATGGGCTGCCCGGGTCCATCGGTCGCGTGGTCCACAGGCGGTCTGCAGCCGGCTGCCCCACCGCTCGAGGAGGCGGGAGACCGTGCGCCGGCCGCGACGCTGTACGCGGACGCCCGCTCAGCCACCCGGCGGCGCTGGCGGCGGCCTGCTGTACGCCCGCCTGGACGGCCGGGCCGCCGCACGTGGACAGTCCCGGCGCCGCTCGTCCGGGCCGGCCTGGGTCCCCACCCAGGACGGACGAGGGCCCCTCCCGCCGCAGCGGAAGGGGCCCTCGGACCGGACCGGACTCAGCTCTGCGTGGCGTTCTGCCCCACGTAGTACTCGAACAGCAGCCCGCCGACCGTGCACAGGACGGCGACCGCCCCCATCGCGATCAGCCAGAAGTACCAGTAGGCCAGTCCCAGGCCCGTCAGGCCCACGGAGAGCGCGAGCGCGAACGGCCAGTAGCTGGCCGGGCTGAAGAACCCGAGCTCACCGGCGCCGTCGGCCATCTCGGCGTCCTTGCGGTCCTCGGGACGGGCGTCGATCCGCCGCGACACGAACCAGAAGAACGCGCCGATCATGCCGGTCAGGCCACCCGAGAGCACCAGCGCCGTCGTGCCGATCGGCTCCCTGGCCCAGACGCCGTAGACCACGGCCGCCACCACGCAGAAGAACGCGATGATGTTGAAGATGAGCGCCTCGACCTTCATGGCCGTGCCTCCTCAGGCGTCGTGACGATGCGGACCGGGTGCGTCCGGCGGTCAGCCACCGGTCTCTCGCAGCTGCTCGAGGTTCTTGTCCTGGAACAGCTCGAGCGGCGTCGTCGACGTGGCGGCACCCGGCTGCCCGATCTCCGCCAGCGCCTCGTAGGTGCCCAGGCCCGACTCGCGCGCCGCGAGGTAGTCGTCGTACTCGTCCCCGGAGACCGCGCGCACCTCGAAGTTCATGTACGCGTGGTAGGTCCCGCACAACTCGGCACACCGGCCCACGTAGGCACCCTCCTCGCGGACGGTCACCTCGAAGACGTTGTCGCGCCCGTTCTCGTTGCCGGGGATGACGTCGAGCTTGAAGAGGAACTCAGGCACCCAGAAGGAGTGGATGACGTCCGCGGAGGCGACCTCGAAGCGGATCGTCCGGTCGGTCGGCAGGACCAGGACCGGGATCTCGGTGCTGGTGCCGATCGTGTCGACCGGCTCGCCGTCCTCGCCGGCCGTCTCCGGGTAGACGAACTGCCAGTTCCACTTGAAGGCGTTGACCTCGATCGTCTCGTCGGGGTTCTCGCTGCGCTCCAGGACGTTGTTCTGGGTCACCACGGTGAAGAAGAAGAGACCGGCGATGATCAGGAACGGCGCGATCGTGTACGCGATCTCCAGCGGCAGGTTGTAGGCCGTCTGCCGGGGCAGCTCGTCGCTGCGCTTCCGGTGCGCCACCATCGAGTAGAAGATCAGCGCCCACACCGCGATGCCGACGATCAGCGCGGCGATGACCGACCCGGTCCACAGCTCGCGCATCGCCTCGGACTCTTCGGTGATGCCCTCGGGCCATCCGAATCGCCAGAACTCGTTGTTGGGCATGTCGCACCCGCTGAGGGTGAACACCCCCAGGAGACCGAGCGCGGCCAGCCGCGCGAGCCTGCTGCCTCGAGCCACTGCTCGTTGCCTCCTCGTCCTCCGTCCGGTGCGCCCGGACGGTCCTTCCAGCGGGTCCACGAGCCGGTTTCGGCAGGCGGCGTCCACGCCGATCACAGTGTGTGCCGAGACTAGCCGACGTCGCTCGGCGGTCGACCACCGGAGACGCCCACCCGGCGGGTCGCGGTCCCTGTGGCCGAGGACGCGCCCACGACGACGGGGCCGGTCGGTCAGGGCGGTTAGAGTCGAGGCGTGTGGTCCCGCCTGCTCACCCCGAAGTGGGTGCTCCTGCATCTGCTGGTGGCCGCGCTCTTCGTCGCGACCTTCTTCCTCGGGTACTGGCAGCTGACCAAGGCCGAGGCCGGCGGCGGGGCGGTGAACTGGAGCTACGCGCTGCAGTGGCCGCTCTACGGGGCGATGGGCCTGTGGTTCTACATCCGCATGGTGCGCGACGAGCTGCGCCGCGACCCGGACGAGGACCTGCCGGGACGTGCAGTGGTCCTGTACCAGCGGCCGCGGATCGACACCACGGGCGACCCCGAGCTGGCCGCCTACAACGCCTACCTCGCCGAGCTCAACGAGCGGGCACTCGGGCAGCGGAGCAGCAGTGGCCACTGAGCGCACGGTCTCGTCACGCAACTCCGACGAGGCCATCGGCCAGGCGATGCTGCGCTACCGGGTCATGGCGACCGTCGTCGGCGTCCTGCTCATCGCCCTGATCTTCGTCGCCGTGCCGCTCAACCACCTGGCCGACGTCCCCGGGCCGTCCACGGTCCTGGGCACCGCGCACGGCTGGCTCTACGGACTGTTCTTCCTGTCCACGGTGGACCTCGCGCTGCGCGCCAAGTGGACCCTCAAGGGCTTCCTGCTCACGGTGATCGCCGGGACGGTGCCGGTGCTCTCCTTCTTCGCGGAGCGGCGCGTCACGGCGAAGATGCGCGCCGGCGAGCGGGTCTGACCCCCGCCGGCCCTGCCCTTCCCCTGCTATCCCCGGAGACCTGCCCCTCATGTGCGGCCTGCTCGCCTACTTCTCCACCGACGCCGACCGCGTCGACGACACCACCGTCTCGGCGGTGCGGGCGGCCCAGCACTGCCTGCGGCACCGTGGCCCCGACGAGACCGAGCAGTGGTCCGACGGCCGCGCGGTGTTCGGCTTCAACCGGCTGTCGTTCATCGACATCGAGCACAGCCACCAGCCGATGCCCTACGCCGACGGCCGCTACCGGATCGTCTTCAACGGCGAGATCTACAACTACCTGGAGCTCCGGGAGGAGCTGAAGGCAGCGGGCGCGACGTTCGCCACCGAGGGCGACACCGAGGCGATCGTCGCCGGCTTCCACCTGTGGGGCGAGGACGTGGTCCACCGGCTCCGGGGCATGTTCGCGTTCCTCATCTGGGACACCGAGAAGCAGACCGTCTTCGGGGCCCGTGACCCGTTCGGCATCAAGCCGCTGTTCGTGACCCGCCTGGCCGACGGCGCGCTCGCCTTCTCCTCGGAGAAGAAGGCGCTGCTGGAGCTGCTCGGGGGCAGCGCGGCGGCCGGTGGGGTCGACGCCGCGTCGCTGCAGCACTACCTCACGCTGCAGTACGTCCCCGAGCCCGCGACGCTGCACCGCGGCATCCGGCGCATCGAGAGCGGCACCAGCTTCACCGTCGCGGACGGCGAGCTGACGACGACGCGCTACTTCCACCCCACCTTCCCGATCCGGCCGGTGGCGAAGGACGACCAGCAGGCTCTCTACGACCGCATCGCCGAGGTGCTTGACGACTCGGTGCGCGTGCACATGCGGGCCGACGTGACGGTGGGCTCGTTCCTGTCCGGCGGGATCGACTCCACGGCCATCGCCGCGCTCGCCAAGCGCTACAACCCGAACCTGCTCACGTTCACCACCGGCTTCGAGCGCTCGGGCTTCTCCGAGATCGACGTCGCCGCGGAGTCGGCCGCCGCGATCGGCGTCGAGCACATCACCAAGGTGGTCAGCGCCGGGGAGTTCGCCGATGCCATCCCGCTGGTGGTCTGGTACCTCGACGACCCGGTCGCAGACCCCGCGCTGGTCCCGCTCTACTTCATCGCCCGCGAGGCCCGCAAGCACGTGAAGGTCGTGCTGTCGGGGGAAGGCGCCGACGAGCTGTTCGGGGGCTACAACATCTACCGCGAGCCGCTGTCGCTGGCCGCGTTCGAGAAGCTCCCGTCGGGCGTCCGGCGGGCACTGGGTGCCCTGTCGGCGAAGCTGCCCGACGGGATGCGCGGCAAGGACCTGCTGCGCCGCGGGTCGATCCCGCTGGAGCAGCGTTACTACGGGAACGCCCGCCTGTTCCGGGACGACGAGCTGGGTCTGCTGCGCACGCACGACGCGGACCTCTCGCACGTCACGGTCACCCGGGAGCTGTACGAGCGCACCCGCGCCGCCGGCTACGACGACGTCACCGCCATGCAGTACGTCGACCTGTTCACCTGGCTGCGCGGGGACATCCTGGTCAAGGCCGACAAGATGACCATGGCCAACTCGCTGGAGCTGCGGGTGCCGTTCCTCGACCCCGAGGTGTTCCGGGTCGCCGGGACGCTGCCGGTCGACCAGCGGGTGACCAGGGAGACGACGAAGTACGCGCTGCGCCGGGCGCTGGAGCAGATCGTGCCGGCGCACGTGCTGAACCGCCGGAAGCTCGGTTTCCCGGTGCCCACCCGCCACTGGCTGGCCGAGGACCTGCACGACTGGGCGCGCTCGGTGATCGAGGCCAGCCACACCGACGAGTGGCTGGACAAGCAGCAGGTGCTGGCGATGCTGGCCGCGCACCGGCAGAACCAGCGCACCGGTTCCCCGGTCGACTACTCGCGCAAGCTCTGGACGCTGCTGGTCTTCATGATCTGGCACGGCATCTTCGTCGAGGGGCGCATCCGCCCGGAGATCCCGCAGACGGTCTACCCCGTCCGCCTGTAACCCCGCCTCCCCCAGCGCCCACATCGGCGATGTGGTCCTCACCGGGCGCCTTTCGCACCCACATCGGCGATGTGGGCGCGAGAAGACGGGTCGAACGCGACAGCGCCCGGTCTCCCTCGCGGGAGACCGGGCGCTGGTCCGTTCAGGCGCTGGTGATCAGCTGAACGAGTCGCCGCAGGCGCAGGAGCTGCCGGCGTTGGGGTTGTCGATCGTGAAGCCCTGCTTCTCGATCGAGTCGACGAAGTCGATCGTGGCACCGCCGAGGTAAGGGCCGCTCATCCGGTCGACGATGACCTCGACCCCACCGAACTCGTAGGTCTGGTCCCCGTCGAGGTACCGCTCGTCGAAGAAGAGCTGGTACCGCAGGCCCGAGCAGCCGCCGGGCTGGACGGCGATGCGCAGACGCAGGTCGTCGCGGCCCTCCTGGTCCAGCAGCGCCTTGACCTTGGCGGCCGCGGGGTCGCTGAGCAGCACGCCCGTGGATCCGGCCGTGCCACCGTCGAGAGTCGTGGTGTCCTGCACCGTCATATCCGTGTCCTCCTGCATCCGAGGTGTCTGCTGCGCACCATCTGCGGCAGACCAACGCCGCCGTGGCGGAGCTTCTTCCACTGTACGGCGCCGTCGCACGATTCCCGAGGGCCCGCGGCGGTCCACGTAGACTCCCGCCCTGTGAAGCTCCGCCTGCCCGGCCGCCGGAACGCCGCCGAGACGACCGACACCGCCCCCTCGGCCGACTCGGGCGCGCACGTCGTGAAGACCTCGGGCAAGGGCCGTCCCACCCCGCGCCGCAACGAGGCGCAGGGTCGCCGCCCGGGGCCGCCCCCGCCGCCGCCGACCACGCGCAAGGAGGCCTACCGCCGGATGCGCCAGCAGCAGGCCGCCCGCCGGTCCGACGCCCGCGGAGCAGCGGCGCGCGGTGACGAGGCCTTCCTGCCCGCGCGCGACCGGGGTCCGGTCCGCAGGACGGTGCGCGACATCGTCGACAGCCGGCGCAACGTGGGCAGCTGGTTCCTGGTCATCGCCGGTGTCGCCCTGGTCGGCACGTTCGTGCCCAGCACCGCGGTCCGCGGGTACGCCAGCTTCCTGCTGTTCGGCTTCTTCATCCTGCTGATCGTCGACTCCGTCGTCCTGAGCCGGAAGATCAAGCGGACGCTGGCCGACCGGTTCCCGGCGGGGACCGAGAAGACCCGTGGCGCTTGGTGGTACGGCGTCACCCGCGCGACGATGATCCGCCGCTGGCGGTTCCCCAAGCCCGAGGTGCCGCTCGGCGCCGACGTCTGACCGCCGGACCCCGTGCGCGTCCGGCTGCTCGGCACCGGCGCGGCCGACGGCTGGCCGAACCCGTGGTGCTCCTGCGCGTCCTGCTCGGACGCCCGCGTCCGCGGTGAGTCCCGGCGGCAGACGTCGGTGCTCGTCGACGACGCCGTGCTGCTCGACCTCTCCCCCGCGCTGCCACCCGGCGGCGTCTCGCTGGCCGGCGTGCACACGATCCTGGTGACCCATGCGCACCCCGATCACTGCGCACCGTTCGCCCTGCTCTGGCGGCACTGGGTAGCTCCCGGCGAGCCGCTGACCGTCGCCGGCCCCGCCGCCGTGCTGGCCGAGTGCCGCCCGTGGCTGGCGCCGGACGCCCCGGTCGAGCTGGTCGAGGTCGAGCCGGGGCGCACGCTGCACGCGCGCGGCTACGACATCCGGGTGCTGCCGGCCGACCACGAGGTGCCGGCCGTCCTCTACGACGTCACCGGTCCCGACGGGGCCCGGCTGCTCTACGCCACCGACACCGGTCCGCTGCCCGAGGCGGCGGTCGAGGCGGCGCGTGGGGCCGCGTTCGACGTCGTCCTGCTCGAGGAGACCTTCGGCGACCGGCTCGACCACGGCACCCACCACCTCGACCTCTCCACGTTCCCCGCGCAGCTCGCCCGGTTGCGCGCCGCCGGCGCGGTCACCGACGGCACCGAGGTCGTGGCCGTGCACCTGAGCCACCACAACCCGCCGGCCGGCCTGCTGGCCGGGCGGTTGGCGCAGCACGGCGCCCGGGTGCTGCCCGATGGCGCGGAGCTGCAGATCGATCCCGCCCGGCGCTCCGCGACGGCCTGACCGGGGCGGACGGGCGGCCGGCGCCGGAGGGGCCTAACGTCGGCGAGCGTGGAATTCCGACGCCTCGGCCGCTCCGGCCTGACCATCTCCGAGATCGCCTACGGCAACTGGCTGACCCATGGCAGCCAGGTCGAGGAGGACGCCGCCCACGCCTGCGTGCGCGCCGCTCTCGACGAAGGCATCACCACCTTCGACACCGCCGACGTCTACGCCGGTACGAAGGCGGAGTCCGTCCTCGGCCGCGCGCTCGCCGGCCAGCGCCGCGAGGGGCTGGAGATCTTCACCAAGGTCTACTGGCCCACCGGCCCCGGCCGGAACGACCGCGGTCTGTCCCGCAAGCACATCATGGAGAGCTGCACCGCCTCGCTGAAGCGGCTCCAGACCGACTACGTCGACCTCTACCAGGCGCACCGCTACGACTCGTCGGTGCCGCTCGAGGAGACGATGACCGCGTTCGCCGACCTGGTGCGGCAGGGCAAGGTGCTCTACATCGGCGTCTCGGAGTGGAACGCCGAGGAGATCGCCGCCGGCGCCGAGATGGCGCGCGAGCTGGGCATCCAGCTCATCAGCAACCAGCCGCAGTACTCGATGCTCTGGCGGGTGATCGAGGAGGAGGTCGTGCCCACGTCGGAGAAGCACGGCCTGTCGCAGATCGTGTGGTCGCCGCTGGCCCAGGGCATCCTCACCGGCAAGTACCTGCCTGGTCAGCAGCCGCCGCCCGACTCGCGGGGCGGCCACGCCGAGGCCGGCGGGTCGATGAAGCGGTTCCTCAGGAACGAGGAGCTCCTCACCCGCGTCCAGGACCTGGTCCCGATCGCGGCGGACCTGGGCCTGTCCATGGCGCAGCTGGCCGTCGCCTGGGTGCTGCAGAACCAGAACGTCGCCGCCGCGATCATCGGTGCCAGCCGGCCCGAGCAGGTGCAGGACAACGTCAAGGCCGCCGGCGTCACGCTCGACGCCGACGTCCTGGCCCGCATCGACCAGGCGCTCGGCGACGTCGTCGAGCGGGACCCGTCCAAGGTGCAGCGCGGCGCCTGACCTCGGCTTCCTGGCCTCCCGCCCACGGGAGGCCAGGAACCACCCTCTACCTGAGGTGGAGGGTCAGGCCGGGGTCAGCCCCATCGGCCCGTAGACCTTCCGGTCGTCCTCGAACAGGGTGACCGTCGCGACGCCCCGGTCGAGCAGGTCGCGCCAGTTCTCGCCCAGCCACGACTCCGCGTCGCCCTGGTTGTCCGCGGGCGGGATCTCGACCCCGATGGACGACGGTTCGACGGTCGCCCCGGTGGGATCTTCCAGGCGCCAGTGCCAGCTCATGCCCGCAGGCTAGTGCGCTCGTTGCCGTGACGTGATCATCCTCCGGATTACCGCCGTCGTCGGCCGGGCATGGCAGTGCACCGACACGTCCACCCGGAGGACCGATGACTGCACCCCACGCCCAGAACCCCACCGGCGCGACCCGCGCCGACCAGCAGCCCGCACCCGAGAACGCGTCGACCGGGCAGCTCATAGGCCAGCTCACCGAGCAGATCAGCCGCCTGGTCCGGGACGAGGCACGCCTCGCCCAGGCCGAGATGACCCAGAAGGCCAAGCGGCTGGGCGTCGGCGCCGGGCTGTTCGGTGGAGCGGGCCTCTTCGCCTTCCTCGGCCTGGCCGTCCTGGTCGCCACCGCCGTCCTGGCGCTGGACCTGGTGCTGCCGGCCTGGCTGGCCGCGCTGATCGTCGCCGTCGTGCTCTTCGTCATCGCCGGGGTGCTCGCGCTCGTCGGCAAGAAGGACGTCGACAAGGGTTCGCCGCCCGTGCCGACCGAGGCGATCTCCAGCGTGAAGACCGACATCGCGACCGTGAAGGAGAGTGCGCGCCGGTGAGTACCCCGAGTGGCGACCGCCCCGGAGACGGGCAGGCGCAGCAGCCGGCCGGCAACGGCCCCACGGACCCCGACGCGATCAGGGCCGACATCGAGGCGACCCGCGAGGAGCTGGGCCGCACGGTGGACGAGCTCAGCCAGCGCCTCGACGTGCCGGCCCGCGCCAAGGAGGGCGCGGCGCGCGCCAAGGACACCGCCGTCGAGACCTACCGCGAGAGCCCTCCGGCATTCGCCGGTGCCGGTGCCGGGCTGGCCGCCCTGATGGGGCTCGTCCTCTGGCGCCGGCGCCGGGCGCGGCGCCGGGCCAGCACCGAGGAGCTCCTGGTCGGGGCGCGCGTGGGACGCAAGCGCGAGGCGAAGCGGGCGCGCAAGGAGCTGGCCGCCCGCCGCGCCGCCGCGAGCAAGGCCGCCACGTCGGCCCGGAAGGACGCGCGGAAGGCCGCCGAGCAGGCCGAGAAGGACGCCCGGAAGTCCGCCAAGAGGGCCCAGAAGAAGGCCCGTCGCACGTCGAGGAGGAAGCGTTGAGCAAGGGTGCCAAGCTCGCCTACCGGCCGATCGGCCTGGCCGCCGGTATCGCGGCCGGTGCGGTCTCCGGTGCGGTCTTCAAGCAGGTGTGGAAGCGCATCAGCGGCGAGGACGACGCCCCGGACGCCATGCAGAGCGAGTACCCGATGTGGGAGATCATCGTCTCCGCGGCGCTCCAGGGCGCGATCTTCGCGGCCACCAAGGCGACCATCGACCGCCTCGGCGCAGAGGGCTTCACCAAGCTCACCGGGGCCTGGCCGGGCGACTGATCCCCCGGGGTGGCCCGGACACCCGTCCCGGCCACCGGCACCACCCCGTTCCACCCAGGCCGGACGACGGCCCTCCACCAGGGAGAAGCAGTGACCGGCACCCGCCCCCGCGAGAGCGCCGTCGACCGGATCCGCGAGCGGGTCGAGGAGAAGGCCGCTCGGCGGGCGGCGGCGGCCAAGGCGGCGGCCGACGGCCGCACGCCGCCGCACCCGGACCGGCTGCCCCCGGGAGCCCCGGGGCCCGACCAGCTCCCCGGGATCGACGCCGCGACGCCGATGGGCATCCCGGCCCGCGGCTGGAAGCAGATCGTCAAGCGCGCCTGGGCGGAGAACAACGCCGACAACATGCCCATCATCGCCGGCGGCGTGGCCTTCTTCGCGTTCCTCTCCATCTTCCCCGCACTGATCGCGCTCATCTCCATCTACGGGCTGATCGCCTCGCGGGAGCAGGCCGCCAGCCAGGTCGAGGAGCTCACCGCCGGCCTCCCGGATGACGCCCGCCGGCTGATCACCGAGCAGGTCACCACGATCGCCGACGCCGGCGAGGCCCTGACGTGGGGCCTGGTCGTATCGGTGCTCGCCGCGCTCTTCACCGCCTCGGGCGGCGTCAACAACATGGTCAAGGCGGTCAACATCGCCTACGACGAGGTCGAGACGCGCAACTTCGTCAAGCTGCGCGCGCTGTCCCTGGTACTGACCCTCGGCGCGATCTTCTTCGTGGTGATCACCATCGGCCTGGTGGCCGTCCTGCCCGTGGTGCTCGACGCACTCCCGCTGGGAGGTGTCGGCGCCGTGTTCGCCGAGGTCGGGCGCTGGATCGCCCTGCTCGTCGTCGTCACCGGGTCCCTCGCGGTGCTCTACCGGGTCGCGCCGGACCGGGACGCACCTCGATTCCGCTGGGTGAGCCTCGGCTCGATCGTGGTCACCGTCGCCTGGGCCGTCGTCAGCCTCGGGTTCACCTTCTACGTCAACAACTTCGGGTCCTACAACGAGACCTACGGGGCGATCGCCGGCGTCATCGTGCTGATGCTGTGGCTGTACATCACCTGCTACCTCGTGCTGCTGGGCGCCGAGATCAACTCCGAGGCCGAGCACCAGACCGGCCTGGACACGACTGACGGCGAGCCGGCGCCGATGGGTCAGCGGAACGCCGTGAAGGCCGACACGCTCCCGGCCAAGGCCGAGCCGGACAAGGGCGACGGCGACCCGACGCGCAAGAACGCGCCCTGACCGCCGTCAGCGCACGCGCGAGGGCACGAACGGCGGCTTGACGACCTCGACCGCCTGCGGCCGGCCGCGGACGTCGACGGAGAGCTCACTGCCCTCGCCGACGCCGGCCGCAGAGTCGATCAGCGCCAGGCCGATCCCGGTCCTCAGGGACGGCGAGAACGTGCCGCTGGTGGTCTCGCCGACCGGCTTCCCGGCCGCGTCGAGCACGGCCATACCGGCACGCGGGATGCCGCGGCCGGTCGCCTTCAACCCCCACAGCAGTCGCCGCGGGCCGGCCTCGCGCTCGGCCAGCAGCGCCTCGCGCCCCCAGAAGGCCGGCTTCTTCCAACCCACGGCCCAGCCCGAGCGCGCCTGCACCGGCGTGATGTCGTGCGACAGCTCGTGGCCGTGCAGCGGGTAGCCCATCTCGGTACGCAGCGTGTCGCGCGCGCCGAGACCGCACGGACGGATGCCGAGGTCCTGGCCCGCCTCCAGGAGTGCGTCCCACAGCGCGCCGGCCCGGTCGGCGGCGACGAGCAGCTCGTAGCCGTGCTCGCCTGTGTAGCCGGTGCGGCAGACCGTGACCTCGGCGCCACCGGTGCCGGACCCGGTCACGAAGGACATGTACGAGAGCTCCCCCGGCAGGCCCAGCAGCTCCAGCACCTGCAGCGACCGCGGTCCCTGGACTGCGAGCACGGCGACGTCGGCGTGCCGGTTCTCCACGGTCACACCGGCGGGTGCCTCGGCGACCAGCCGGCCGAGCACGTCGGCGGCGTTGGCGGCGTTGGGCACCAGCAGGACGTCGTCGGGCCCGTGCAGGTAGACGATCAGGTCGTCGACCACTCCCCCGGCGCGCGGGTCGCCGTCGGGCAGGCAGCACAGCGTGTACTGCGCCTGGCCGGGGCCGATGCGGCCGAGATCGTTGGTCAGGCAGGAGTCGACGAACGCCGCCGCACCCGGCCCGCGCACCGTGCCGGTGCCCAGGTGCGAGACGTCGAACAACCCGACGCCCTCCCGGACGGCGGTGTGCTCGGCGAGCACGCCACCCCCGGCGTACTCGATCGGCATCGACCAGCCACCGAAGTCGGCGAGCTTGGCGCCGGCGGTCACGTGCCGGTCGTGCAGGGGCGAGGTCAGCGGGCTCACGCTGCGCACGCTATCGGGAGCCCTACGATCGAGCCGTGCCGCCGACGATCACCGCCACCGACCAGCCCCTCGAGAAGCTCACCGGCGACGCCGTCGTCGTCGCGGTGGGCAAGGGCCCCGACGGACCACTGCCGACGCCGGGAGCCGAAGCGGTCGACCGACTGCTGGGCGGCCGGCTGTTCGCCGCGCTGGCCGACCTCGGCGCGCGGGGCGGTGAGGACGAGGTCACCCGGCTGGCGTCCTTCGGCCAGGGGCCGTTCCCGGTCGTCGCCGTCGCCGGCCTCGGGGCGCCCGACGCCGACGGCAGCTATGCGCCGGAAGCGGTCCGGCGCGCCGCGGGTGCCGCCAGCCGCGCGCTGACCGGCCGCCGGTCGGTGGTCAGCCTGCTGGCCGCCGTCGGGGGTGCGCCCGACGCCGAGCGGCTGCACGCCGTCGGCGAGGGCTCGCTGCTGGGCGCCTACGAGTTCACCGCCTACAAGTCCGACCTGCCCGCGAACCGGCCGCTGCCGCCGCAGCAGCTCACCGTCGTCGTCCCCGGCACCGGCGAGGCCGAGGCCGCACTGCGCCGGGCCCGCGCCGTCGCCGACGCCGTCACCCTCGTGCGCGACCTGGTCAACACCCCGCCCAACGACCTCTACCCCGCCGAGTTCGCCGCCCGTGGTGCGGCGGCCGGCGAGAAGCTCGGGCTGACGTCGGAGATCCTGGACGAGGACGCGCTGGCCGCCGGTGGCTACGGCGGCATCCTCGCCGTCGGCTCGGGCTCCACCCGCAAGCCGCGGCTGCTGCGCCTGACCTACACGGGCAAGGGCGCGCGCAAGAAGATCGCGCTGGTCGGCAAGGGCATCACCTTCGACAGCGGCGGCATCTCCATCAAGCCCGCCGCGAAGATGGAGGACATGAAGAGCGACATGGCCGGCGCCGCCGCCGTGATCGCCACCATCTGCCTGGTCGCCCAGCTCGGGCTGCCCGTCGAGGTCACCGCGACGGTGCCCATGGCCGAGAACCTGCCCAGCGGGACCGCCTACCGCCCGGCCGACGTCGTCACCTTCCGGAACGGCAAGAAGGCCGAGATCACCAACACCGACGCCGAGGGCCGCGTCGTGCTGGCCGACGCCATCGCGCGGGCGGCCGAGGACGGGCCGGACGCGCTGCTGGAGACCTCGACGCTGACCGGCGCCCAGATGGTCGCGCTCGGCGCCCGCACCTCCGGCGTCATGGGCAGCGACGACCTGCGGGACGCCGTCGTCGCGGCGTCGAAGCGCTCCGGTGAGTCCATGTGGGCGATGCCGCTGCCCCCGGAGCTCCGCCGCGGCCTCGACTCCCCGGTCGCCGACTTCGTGAACGCCAACGCCGACCGCATGGGCGGCATGCTGGTCGGCGGCCACTTCCTCAAGGAGTTCGTGCCGGCAGACCTGCCGTGGGCGCACATCGACATCGCGGGGCCGAGCTTCAACACCGGCGGACCCTGGGGCTACACGCCCAAGGGCGGCACCGGCGTCCCGGTGCGCACCCTGCTCGCGACGATCGAGGCCCTCATCGCCGACTGACGGCCGCTGGGATCAGGTGACCTGATCATGGCGCGTCCTCCCTCACCGCCCACCGTGAGGGAGGACGCGTTGCGGTGAGGGAGGACGGCGCCTACAGACCCTTCTGGCGGGAGCTCCAGTCGCGCATCCGCTGCGGGTAGCCGGTGACCTGCGCGTCGTAGACCGGGATCGACAGGTCGCGCGAGAGCTTGCGGGCGACGTCGGGCCCGTCGATGCGCCGCCGCGTCCACTCCCCGTCGGCCGCGACGAGCACGATGGTCGTCTCGGTGACCGCCGTCCGCGGCTCGACGTACCCCTCGACGCCGCGGCGCGAGGCGACGAACTGCTCGAGGTGCGTCAGGTCGGTGCGGTGCGAGCCGCGGTCGAGGGTCCCCCGCCGCCCGTCGTCCCCCGCCCGGCCGGGACGACGACGCCCCCGGCCACGCAACCGGTCGAACAGGCCCATGGCCTCTCTCCCCTCGTCCACCGCGCTCGTGATCATCGGCACGCTCGGGAAGGCAACGGCGCTCCCGGCCGGGTCGTTCCCGGAGTGGCAGGATGGACCCGAGGCCCCGCCCGCTCGAGCGGGGCCAGACACCGCAGCAGAGGAGCAGCACACGTGAGCGCACCCACGTCCCCCGCCGACCTGGTCATCCTCGGCGGTGGCTCGGGTGGTTACGCCGCGGCGTTCCGGGCCTCGGAGCTCGGCCTGAACGTCGTCCTCATCGAGAGGGACAAGGTCGGCGGCACCTGCCTGCACCGCGGCTGCATCCCGACCAAGGCCCTGCTGCACGCCGGCGAGGTGGCCGACCTGGCCCGCGAGGGCGAGCAGTTCGGCGTGAAGACCTCGCTGGCCGGCATCGACATGGACGGCGTCAACAACTACAAGAACGGCGTCATCGCCAAGCTCTACAAGGGCCTGCAGGGCCTGGTGAAGGCACGCAAGATCACCTACGTCGAGGGCGAGGGCCGCCTCACCTCCCCGACGACCGTCGAGGTGAACGGCCAGAGCTACGAGGGCAAGCACGTCCTGCTCGCCACCGGCTCCTACGCCCGCAGCCTGCCCGGCCTCGACGTCGACGGCACCAAGGTCATCACCAGCGACCACGCGCTCAACCTGGACCGCGTGCCCGCCTCGGCGATCATCCTCGGCGGCGGCGTCATCGGCTGCGAGTTCGCCAGCGCCTGGAAGTCCTTCGGCGTGGACGTCACGATCGTCGAGGCGCTCCCCCATCTGGTCCCGCTCGAGGACGAGTCCTCCTCCAAGCTGCTGGAGCGCGCGTTCCGCCGTCGCAAGATCGCCTTCGAGCTGGGCAGCCGCTTCTCCGGCGTCCAGCACACCGACAACGGCGTGAAGGTCTCGCTGGAGAACGGCAAGGAGATCGAGGCCGAGCTGCTGCTCGTCGCCGTCGGCCGCGGGCCGGTGAGCGAGGGCCTCGGGTACGAGGAGGCCGGCGTGCAGATGGACCGCGGGTACGTCCTCGTCGACGAGTACTGCCAGACCAGCGTCCCGACGATCTCCGCCGTGGGCGACCTCATCCCCACCCTCCAGCTGGCCCACGTCGGCTTCGGCGAGGGCATCCTCGTCGCCGAGCGGGTCGCCGGGCTGAACCCGGCGCCCATCGACTACGCCGGGGTCCCGCGGATCACCTACTCCGACCCCGAGGTCGCCTCGGTCGGCCTCAGCGAGGCACAGGCCAAGGAGCGCTACGGCGAGGTCAAGACCCTCACCTACGACCTCGCCGGCAACGGCCGCAGCCAGATCCTCAAGACCACCGGCGCGGTGAAGCTGATCCAGGCGCCCGACGGTCCCGTCGTCGGCATCCACATGGTCGGCAGCCGGGTCGGCGAGCTCATCGCCGAGGCGCAGCTCATCTACAACTGGGAGGCCGAGGCCGACGACGTCGCCAGCCTCATCCACCCGCACCCGACCCAGAGCGAGGCGCTGGGCGAGGCCCACCTCGCCCTCGCCGGCAAGCCGCTGCACGTCCACGGCTGACCCGCACACCCACCTGCCAGCGCCACCGAAGGAGTCCTGCCCCGATGCCGACGTCCGTCACCATGCCCGCCCTGGGCGAGAGCGTCACCGAGGGCACGGTCACCCGATGGCTCAAGCAGGAGGGTGAGCAGGTCGAGGTCGACGAGCCCCTCCTCGAGGTGTCGACCGACAAGGTCGACACCGAGATCCCCTCGCCCGCCGCGGGCGTGCTGACCAAGATCCTCGTCGCCGAGGACGAGACCGTCGACGTCGGCGCCGAGCTCGCCGTCATCGGTGGGGACGGCGACGGCGGTGGGAACGCGGCTCCGCCGGCGTCCGCCGAGGACAGCGAGACCTCGCAGACCCCCGACCAGCAGGTCGAGGACACCGACGCGGGCGACACCGAGCAGCCGGCCGCGCAGCCGGAGGAGCCCCCGGCGGCCCCCTCCGGCGACTCCGGTGGCGGTGGCGGTGGGGGCGAGGGCACCCCGGTCACCATGCCGGCGCTGGGCGAGAGCGTCACCGAGGGCACGGTCACCCGCTGGCTGAAGGCCGTGGGCGACGAGGTCACCGCCGACGAGCCGCTGCTGGAGGTCTCGACCGACAAGGTCGACACCGAGATCCCGGCGCCGGTGAGCGGCACGCTGCTCGAGATCACCGTGAACGAGGACGAGACGGTCGACGTCGGCGCGCAGCTGGCCGTCATCGGCTCCGGGTCCGGCGGTGGCTCGGCCGCTCCCGCGCAGGAGGCCCCGAAGCAAGAAGCCCCGGAGCAGGAAGCCGCCGAGGAGGAGCCGCAGGCCGCACCGCAGGCGAAGCCCGCCGCGACCGCGACGGCGCAGCCCGGCGGCGACTACGGCGCGAGCGGGGCCCAGCCCGCGGCGTCCCCGACGTCCGCACCTCCGCCGCAGGTCGCGCCGCAGGCTCCGGCCGGTCAGTCCTCCTCCGGCGGCGACGGTGGCAGCAACTACGTGACCCCGCTGGTGCGCCGGCTGGCTGCCGAGCGCGGTGTCGACCTCGGCTCGGTGACCGGCAGCGGCGTCGGTGGCCGGATCCGCAAGCAGGACGTCCTCGCGGCGGCAGAGAAGGCGTCCGCGCCCGCTCCGGCTGCTGCGCCTGCCGCGGCGTCCTCCTCGGGCCAGCGGACTCCCTCGGCGGCCGCCACGCCGGACACCTCCCTGCGGGGCCGCACGGAGAAGATGTCGCGGCTCCGGACGGTCATCGCCAAGCGGATGGTCGAGTCGCTGCAGGTCAGCGCGCAGCTGACGACGGTCCTCGAGGTCGACGTCACCCGCATCGCGCAGCTGCGCCAGCAGGTGAAGGGGGACTTCGAGGCCCGCGAGGGCGTCAAGCTGTCCTTCCTGCCGTTCTTCGCCAAGGCGGCCGTCGAGGCGCTCAAGGCACACCCGTCGGTGAACTCCTCGATCGACCAGGAGGCGGGCACCGTCACCTACCACGACGCGGAGAACCTGGGCGTCGCGGTGGACACCGAGCGCGGTCTGCTGGTGCCGGTCATCCACGGCGCCGGTGACCTGAGCCTCGGCGGGTTCGCCCGCAAGATCGCCGACCTCGCGGAGCGGACCCGCTCCAACAAGATCACCCCCGACGAGCTCGGTGGCGGCACCTTCACGCTGACCAACACCGGCAGCCGCGGCGCCCTGTTCGACACGCCGATCATCAACCAGCCGCAGGTCGCGATCCTCGGCGTGGGCTCGGTCGTCAAGCGGCCGGTGGTCATGGAGGACGACGAGCTCGGCGAGGTCATCGCCGTCCGGTCGATGGTCTACCTGGCGCTGACCTACGACCACCGCATCGTCGACGGCGCGGACGCCGCCCGCTTCCTCACCACGGTGAAGGAACGGCTGGAGTCCGGGCAGTTCCAGGGCGAGCTCGGGCTCGCCTGACAGCACCTCGATCAGGGCCTCGGCGGAAGCCGGGGCCCTGACCGTGTCCGGGGGGACCGAAGGAGGTAGCTCGTGAAGATCGCCGTGGCCGGAGCCTCCGGCCTCATCGGAGGCGCCCTGGTGCCCGCCCTGCGCGCCGACGGGCACGAGGTGCTGCAGTTGGTGCGCCGCACCCCGCGGACCGCCGACGAGCACCGGTGGGACCCCCAGCACCGCAGGATCGACCCCGCGGTGCTGCGCGACGTCGACGCGGTGATCAATCTCGCCGGCGCACCCATCCGGCCGCGCCCCTGGACCCGGAGCTACCGGCAGGCGCTCGTCACCAGCCGGTTGGACGCCACGGCCACGATCAGTCAGGCGCTCGCCGTCGCCGCGACCGCTGATCCGTCCCGGCCACGGGTGCTGCTCAACGCGTCCGGCATCGGCTACTACGGCGACACGGGTGCGGCGGAGATCCGCGAGGACGCTCCTCCCGGCTCGGACTTCCTGGCCCAGCTGTGCGTCCGGTGGGAAGGAGCCACCGTCGCGGCCGCCGACGCCGGCGTGCGGGTGGTGCTCCTCCGCACCGGCCTGGTGCTCGGCCCCGGCGCGATGCTGGTCAAGGTGCTGGGACTGGTGTTCCGGCTCGGGCTGGGCGGCCGGCTGGGGTCCGGGAAGCAGTACTGGCCGTGGATCAGCCTGGCCGACGAGATCGGTGCCATGCGCCACCTGCTGACCGCGGACGTGTCCGGACCGGTCAACCTGGCCGCGCCCGCGCCGGTGACGAACGCCGAGTTCACCCGCGTGCTCGGACGCGTGCTGCACCGGCCCACGCCCCTGCCGGTGCCGGCGTTCGCGGTGTCGACGGGGCTCGGCGAGTTCGGCCGGGCCAGCGTCATCGGTGGGCAGCGGGCCGTTCCGGCGACGCTGCTGGACTCCGGGTACGCCTTCACCGACACCGACCTCGAGAACACCCTGCGGAGCGCGCTGGGCCGGGACTGAGCCGCCGACCTCAGCCGAGCCGCTCGGCGCTCGCGAGGCGCCAGCCCTCGGCGGTGTGCGTGAGCACGACGCGAGCAGGCGTGGCCGCCCGGGCCGGTCCAGTGCGCAGGAGCGGTCCCTCCGGCTGGTCCGCGGCCACCACCTCGTAGGCGGCCCAGCCGTCGGTGAGCCGCAGCTCGGCCCGCTGGGCGGTGCGGGTGACCACCGTGACGTCCTCGACGGTCGGCGCGAAGCCGCGCAGCCGCTCCCCCGCCCCGGCGAGGGCACGGGCGTGTGCCTCGTCGGCGGACCGTTGCGGGCTGTCCTCCGCCCACACGTCCCCGAGCAGGTCCGGGGACGCGGTCGCGAAGGCCTGTGCCCGGAGCCGGTAGAGGTCGGCGACGACGGCGGCCCACTCCTGGGCGGTGACCGGTTCGGGGGCGGGAGCCGGCCGGGCGGGCTCGCCGCCCGCCGCCGGCTGGTCGACGGGGGCCGTCGCCGGGGCGGTGGCCGCAGCGACGGTCGTGCCCGGCCCGTCGCCGCTCCCCCAGCGGACCGCGAGCCAGCCGGTGAGCGCGAGGACCGCGAGGACCGCCGTCGTGCCCGCCAGGACGCGCACCGGCACGGCCGGACGGTGATCGGCCAGGACGGCCCGCCACCGCTCCAGCCGGCCGGCCCGTTCGACCACGACCGGCGCCGGCCGCGGGCGGCGTCCCGGGACGACGTGGGTGAGCTCGGTACGCGGCTCCCCGCCGGTGCGGACCGCGGCGCCGGGCGTGAGGGACACCGGCTCGGGACGGCAGGCGTGCCGGAGGTCCAGGGCGAAGGCGGCGGCCGACCCCCGTTCGTGCGGGTCCGCCGCGAGCCCGCGGCCGATGACCTCCAGCAGCGCCGGCGGCGCCTCGGGCGCCAGCTCGGCGAGGTCGGGCAGCCGGCCGTGCGCGGCGACGACCAACGTGTCGGCCGGCGTGGCCGCATTCCACGGCGCGATGCCGGTGAGCGCGTGGAAGGCCGCGGCGGCGACGCCGAACACGTCCGACGCCGGCCCGGGTGCACCACCGCGCGCCACCGCCGGGTCCACGTAGGCGGGGGTCACCTCGGCGGCGGCGGTCTCACCGATGATCCGGCCGACGCCGAGGTCGGTGAGCACCGGCCGGCCCTCGGCGGTGAACACGATGTTGCCGGGCGAGAGGTCCCCGTGGACGACGCCGTGGCCGTGCACGTGGGCCAGGGCGGCGGCGACCGGGGCGCACACCGTGACCACCTCGCCGGCGCTCAGCCGACCACGCGCGGCCAGGAGAGCAGCGAGGCTGCCGCCCTCGAGGAGGTCCAGGACCAGGGCCACCCGGGCCGCCCCACCACGACGCGGCTGGTGCACCACCTCGACCAGCCGGACGAGGTGCGGGTGGTCGAGCTCGCCGAGCAGCGCGGCCTCCCGCGCCTGCCGCTCCGGCTCCCCCTCGACCAGCACCTTGACGGCCACCGGCGGGCCGCCGCGGCGGGGCACGGCACGCCACACCTCACCGGAGCCGCCGCGCCCGAGCAGCTCCTGGACCGTGTAGCCGGGGACGACGGGAGGCGCAGCGACCGGCTCGGCGACAGGCATGACGGGACCCTAGGCAGGACCGGCCGGGCGGCGTCCCCGTTGTCCACAGGTGGCCGGCCGGCCCGCTGGCTAGGTTGGGGCGGTGACCGTGCCCGCGCGTGCAGAGGTCGTGGTGATCGGTGCGGGCCTGGCCGGTCTCGCGGCGGCGACCCGGCTCGCCGCCGCGGGCTGCGACGTCCACGTGCTGGAGGGCGCCCAGCACGCCGGGGGCCGGCTGGCGACCGACCGGGTCGACGGTTTCCTCGTCGACCGCGGCTTCCAGGTGCTCAACACCGGCTACCCGCGGGTGGCCGACCTCGACGTGGACGCTCTCGGGATGGGCTGGTTCCTCACCGGCGCCCGGGTGTGGGTGGACGGCCGGGCCCATCGCGTCGTCGACCCGCGCAGCCGGCCGACGGCCCTGCCGGCGACCGCCACGGCGCCGATCGGGTCGCTGCGGGAGAAGGCGGCGCTCGCGGCCTTCTCGGCGCGGGCCGGCTACCTCCCGGTGGCGCGGCTCCTCGCGGCCCCCGAACGCACGGCCGCGGAAGCGCTGCACCGTGCCGGCCTGGCCGGCACCGCACTCGACCGGTTCCTCCGCCCCTTCCTCGCCGGGGTGCTGCTCGAGGACCGGCTGGAGACCTCCAGCCGCTACCTGGACCTGCTGTGGCGGAGCTTCGTCCGGGGACGCATCGGCCTCCCTGCCCGCGGCATGCAGTCGGTCGGCGAGCAACTGGCCGACCGGCTGCCCGCCGGATCCGTGCACCTGGGCTGCCGGGTCACCGGCGTCGCAGGCGGCACGGTCGAGACCGAGCTCGGACGGGTCACGGCCGATGCCGTCGTCGTCGCCACCGATCCGACGACGGCCGCCGATCTGCTCCCCGGGCTCACCGCGTCGGCACCGCGGCAGGTCACCACCCACCTGCACGTGCTGCCGTCCTCGCCGTGGGACGAGCCGCTCCTGGTCCTCGGCCGGCCCGGAGGCGTGCTGGTGAACAGCGCCGTCCTCACCGACGCCCAACCCCGCTACAGCCCCGACGGCCGCGCGCTGGTCGCGAGTTCCACGCTGGAGCACACCCGTGAGCCCGACGTCCGCGAGGAGGTCGCCCGCGCGCACGGCATCGCCACCAGCGAGCTGACCCACCTGACCACCGTGACCGTCCCCCGCGCGCAGCCGGCCGCCTTGCCGCCGCTGGAGCTGCGTCGCCCCGTGGATCTCGGCGACGGGCTGTTCGTCTGCGGCGACCACCGCGACACCCCCTCCATCCAGGGCGCCATGGCCAGTGGCGCCCGCACCGCCCGGGCAGTGCTGCGCCGGCTCCGTCCCGCGGGCGGGCCGACGTCGCCCTGACGCCGCCCCCGATGTCGGACGCCGGGCCTAGGCTGGTCCCATGACCGAGCTGCAGGTGATCCGGGCGGGCGTCGTCCCCTACGAGCGGGCCTGGGAGATGCAGCGCGAGATGCACGCGCGGCGGGTCGCCGGCGAGGGGCCGGACACGCTCCTGCTGCTCGAGCACCCGTCGGTCTACACGGCCGGCAAGCGCACGGAGGCCCACGAGCGCCCGGCCGACGGCACCCCGGTGGTCGACGTCGACCGCGGCGGGAAGATCACCTGGCACGGCCCCGGCCAGCTGGTGGGCTATCCGATCGTGGCGCTGCCCGACCCGGTCGACGTCGTCGCGTACGTGCGGCGGCTCGAGGGCGCGCTCATCGACGTCTGCGCCGAGCTCGGCGTGACCGCCGGCCGGGTCGAGGGCCGCAGCGGCGTGTGGCTGCCCGCCGACGAGCCGGGGCAGGGATACCGCCCGGAGCGGAAGGTCGCCGCCATCGGTATCCGCGTCGCCCGCGGCGTGACGATGCACGGCTTCGCGCTGAACTGCGATCCCGACCTCGGCGCCTTCGGCTCGATCGTGCCCTGCGGCATCCCCGACGCCGGGGTCACGTCGCTCTCGGCCGAGCTGGGCCGCGACGTCCCCGTGGCCGAGGCGATCGACCCGGTGGAGACGGCGATGCGGGCCGTGCTGGCCGGCGTGCCCGCCACCGCCGGCTGACCGCCGGGATCACCCCGCGGGCCCGCCCGCACCCCACCGTGTCGACCACGTGGAGACCTGCCCGGCCGGCTCGAAACCCAGCGCCCGGTTCACCGCCACCATCGGCGCGTTGTCCTCGGAGTTGTACGTGGTGATCCGCCGCGCCTGCGGGAAGGACGTCCGCAGCTCCCGGAGCGCGGCCGCCTTGACCAGCGCCCCCAGCCGGTGGCCCCGGTGCTCACGCAGCACCAGCGTGGCCCCCTGGCGGGCGTGCTCGGGGCGGGCCAGCGGCACGTGCAGGTCGGTGAACGCCACCAGCCTGCCGTCCCGCACCGCGCCGGCAGAGAGCACCGTCCGCCCACGCGCCACGGTGGAGGCCTCGTACTCGCGGATCCGGGCGCCGTCCCACCGCTCCTCCCCCACCGGGAGCTCCCCGTGCGGGGCGTCGGTGCTCATCCGCTCCTCGAGCACCGCCCGGTCGTCCAGCAGCGCGTCCGGGGTGCAGTCCCGCCAGGCGACCAGTTCGTAGTCGCGCGCCGCCTGCCGGGCCTCGGCCTCGACGGCGGACAGCCGCGTCTCGTCGGGTGGGAGGACGAGGTCGCGGCGGGTCTCCAGCAGGTCGCACGTCCAGCCGTGCCGGAGCGCGAACAGACGTCCCGCGGTGTCCGGGCCCGGTTCGTCGATCTCGGCGATGAGGTCGCTGCGGCCCGCCGCCGCGGCCAGCCGCAGTGCCTCCTCGAGGAGAGCTCCGCCGATGCCCCGCCGACGGTGCTCCGGGTGTACCGCGACGTCGACGACGGCGACCGACGTGTTGTCCCGCAACGGGAACAGCAGCCGCAGCACCCCCACGACGTCGTCGCCCAGCACCGCCGCGCGGTGCGTGCCGTCCCGGGAGCCACCGGGCCCGACCAGCTGCCGGGCGAGGGCGACGTGGTCGCTCGCCGGGCGGGGCGCATCCGCCGGGCGGTCGGCGGCCTCGGTGGCGGCCCAGACGCCGCACCACGCGGCGAACGCGGCGTCGTCCGGCCCGAGCTCGACCAGGCGGAGATCGGCAGGGGTCACCCGCCCGTTCTACCGCCGCAGGCAAGCGGATTGTCGCGCCGAGTGGGCCCCGGAGGGGTCCGCGCAGGCGTGACGGAGACGCTCAGCGCAGGTCAGGACGGCACGTGGTCGCGGTGCGATCCGGAGGATCGCAGTGTCACAGCACGAAGTTGACCAGCCGCCCGGGGACGGCGATGACCCGGCGGATCGTCGCGCCGTCGAGGTATGCGGCGATCTTCTCGTCGGCGCGGGCGGCGGCCTCCAGCGCGGCGGCATCCGCGTCGGCCGGCACGGTGACCTGCGAGCGCACCTTGCCGTTCACCTGGACGGCGACCTGCACGGTGTCCTCGACCAGCCAGCGCGGGTCGGCGGCCGGGAACGGGGCCCAGGCCACCGAGCCCTCGCCGCCCAGCCGCGACCACAGCTCCTCGGCCAGGTGCGGTGCCAGCGGCGCCACCAGCAGCACCAGCGGCTCGACCACCGACCGCGGCACCGGCGACTCGGCCCCGTAGGCCTGGGTCAGGTGGTTGGTCAGCTCGGTGATCCGTGCGATGGCGATGTTGAAGCGCAGGGTGCCGTAGCCGTCGCGGACGCCGTCGATCGCCCTGTGCAGCGCGCGCAGCGTCTCCTCGGCCGGCTCGACGTCGTCGGCGGCACGCACCGCGCCGCTCTGCTCGTCGACCACGACCCGCCAGATGCGCTGCAGCAGCCGCTGCGAGCCGACCACGGCCTTGGTCTCCCAGGGCCGCGACTGCTCCAGCGGGCCGGTGGACATCTCGTACACGCGGAAGGTGTCGGCCCCGTAGGCGCCGATCATCTCGTCCGGCGTGACCATGTTCTTGAGGCTCTTGCCGATCTTCCCGTACTCGCGGTTGACCGGCTTGCCCTCGTACAGGAACTGGCCGTCGCGCTCCACGACGTCGGCGGCGGGCACGTAGAAGCCGCGCTCGTCGGTGTAGGCGTAGGCGGAGATGTAGCCCTGGTTGACCAGCCGGCGGAACGGCTCCTCGCTGGAGACGTGGCCCAGGTCGTGCAGCACCTTGTGCCAGAAGCGGGCGTACAGCAGGTGCAGCACGGCGTGCTCGACCCCGCCGACGTAGAGGTCCACGCCGCCGGTGTCGCCCTCGCCGCGCGGACCCATCCAGTACCGCTCCAGCTCCGGGTCGACCATGCGCGCGTCGTCGCCCGGGTCCAGGTAGCGCAGGTAGTACCAGCAGGAGCCCGCCCAGTTGGGCATCGTGTTGGTCTCGCGGCGGTACTTCTTCAGACCGTCGCCCAGGTCCAGCTCGACCGTCGTCCACTCCGTGGCGCGCGACAGCGGCGGCTCGGGAGCCGAGTCGGCGTCGTCGTCGGCGAAGGTCTTGGGCGAGTAGTCGTCGACCTCGGGCAGCAGCACCGGCAGCATCGAGGTGGGGACGGCGACCGGGCGGTCGTCCTCGTCGTAGACGATCGGGAACGGCTCGCCCCAGTACCGCTGCCGGCTGAACAGCCAGTCCCGCAGCTTGTAGGTGGTGGTGGCCTCGCCGGCACCGCGCTCGACCAGCCACGCGGTGATGCGCTCGATGGCCTCGGCCTTGTCCAGGCCGTCCAGCGAGATCTCGTCGTTGGCGGAGTTGATCATGCGGCCCGGGCCCGTGTACGCGCCGCTGTCGTCGTCGAAGCCCTCGGGCCGCTCGACCGTGGGCACGATCTCCAGGCCGAACTTCCTCGCGAACTCCCAGTCGCGCTGGTCCTCGCCGGGGACCGCCATGATCGCGCCGGTGCCGTAGCCGGTCAGCACGTAGTCGGCGATGAACACCGGCAGCTCGCGGCCGTTCACCGGGTTGACCGCGGTGACGCCCAGCCAGACGCCGGTCTTCTCCCGGCCGGCGTCCTGACGGTCCAGCTCCGAGCGGCGGGAGGCCTGCCGCTGGTACTCGCGCACCGCCTCGGCGGGGCTCGCGGCCCCACCGGTCCAGCGCTCGTCGGCGCCGTCGGGCCAGGCGGCAGCGGTCAGCGTCTCGACCAGCGGGTGCTCCGGCGCCAGCACCATGTAGGTGGCGCCGAACAGGGTGTCGGGGCGGGTGGTGAAGACCTCGATCGTCTCGCTGCCGGCGCCGAACCGGATCCTCGCGCCCGTGGACCGGCCGATCCAGTTGCGCTGCATCAGCTTCAGCGAGTCCGACCAGTCCAGCCGGTCCAGGTCGGCCAGCAGCCGGTCGGCATAGGCGGTGATCCGCATCATCCACTGCTTGAGCGGGCGCCGGAACACCGGGAAGTTGCCCCGCTCGGAGCGCCCGTCGGGAGTGACCTCCTCGTTGGACAGCACGGTGCCCAGACCGGGGCACCAGTTGACCGGCGCCTCGTTCAGGTAGGCCAGCCGGTGCGCGTCGACGACGGCCTTCTTCTCGCGCTCGTCCAGCTCCGCCCACGGCCGGCCCGACGGGTTGGTGCCGGCGGCGGGCTCGCGGGTGCCGGCGTCGAGCTCCGCGACCAGCTCCTCGATCGGGCGCGCCTTGTTCGCGTCCTCGTCGAACCAGGAGCCGAAGATCTGCAGGAAGATCCACTGGGTCCACTTGTAGTAGCCCGGGTCGATCGTGGCGAAGGTGCGCCGCTGGTCGTGGTCGACGCCCAGCCGGCGCAGCTGCGCGCTGATCGCGGCGATGTTGGCCTCGGTCGTGATCCGCGGGTGCTGCCCGGTCTGCACGGCGAACTGCTCCGCGGGCAGGCCGAAGGCGTCGTAGCCCATCGGGTGCAGCACGTTGTCGCCGTCCATCCGGCGGAACCGGCTGGTGACGTCGGTGCCCAGGTAGCCCAGCGGGTGGCCGACGTGCAGCCCGGCGCCCGAGGGGTACGGGAACATGTCCATCGCGAAGAACTTGGGCCGGTCGGCGACCCGCTCGAAGCCCGCGCTCAGCCGCCCCGTCGGGTTGGGCGTGTGGAAGGTGCCGTCGGCCTCCCAGCGGTCCTGCCAGGAGAGCTCGATCTGCTGGGCCAGGGCGGGCGTGTACCGGTGCGGGGGTACGTCTCCCGCCACCTGCTCGACGCTGGGCTGGTCGGCCGTCTGGCTCATCGTTCGTGCTCCCGGGGACTCGTACCGGCGGCGGACATCAAAAAACCCCTCACACAGGAGGGGTCGCCGTGCTGACAGGAGGTCTGGAGGTCAGCACGGCCTGGCAAGCAGGAGCCGCCTGGTCACGCGGGCGATGCTACTCCGCAGGGGTGGCGGCGGACCCGACCGGCACGGGCGTGGCTCGTGCCGGCGGGGTCACCCGCGCAGCACCTCGGTCACCCCAGCTGCGGCGCGACCTCGGCGGCGACCAGGTCCAGGTGGTCGAGGTCAGCCAGGTCGAGGACCTGCAGGTACACCCGCTGGGCCCCCGCCTCGGCGTACCGGCCGAGGATGTCGACGGCCTCCGCCGGCGTGCCGGCGACCCCGTGGGCGCGCAGCTCGTCCACCTCGCGGCCGATCGCGGCCGCCCGCCGGGCGAGCTCCGCCTCGTCCCTGCCCACGCACAGCACCAGCGCCGAGCTGTACACCAGGGACGACGGGTCGCGGCCGGCCTCGTCGCAGGCCTCCCGCACGCCCGCGAACAGCCGGGCGTTGTCCGCAGCGGACATGAACGGCACGTTGAACTCGGCGGCGTACCGCGCGGCCAGCCGCGGCGTGCGCTTCTTGCCCCCACCACCGACGAGGATCGGGATCCCGCCGGCCTGCACCGGCTTGGGCAGCGCCGGGGAGTCCGCCAGCCGGTAGTGGCGCCCGGTGTAGTCGAACGTCTTCCCCGGGGGCGTGCTCCACAGCCCGCTGATGATCGCCAGCTGCTCCTCGTACCGGTCGAAGCGCTCGCCCAGCGACGGGAAGGGGATGCCGTAGGCGGTGTGCTCCCGCTCGAACCAGCCCGAGCCGATGCCCAGCTCGACCCGGCCGCCGCTCATCTGGTCGACCTGGGCGACGGAGATCGCCAGCGGCCCGGGCAGCCGGAAGGTGCCCGCCGTCATGAGCGTGCCGAGCCGGATGCGGCTGGTCTCCCGCGCCAGCCCGGCCAGGGTGAGCCACGCGTCGGTGGGACCGGGGAGGCCGTCGCCGCCCATGGTCAGGTAGTGGTCGGACCGGAAGAAGGCGTCGAAGCCGGTCTCCTCGGCGCGCCGGGCCACGGCGAGCAGGTCGTCGTAGGTGGCGCCCATCTGCGGTTCGGTGAAGATGCGGAGCTGCACGGTGCGACGCTAGCCATCCCGGCGCCCGCTCGCCCTCCCACGGGGGCGTCGGAGGTCGGCGCACCGTCCGGAGCGGGCGGGATGGTCGACGAGCGATGACCGGGAATTGAGGACATCCCGTCACCCCGCGTGCGGGTGCGCCGGGCGCGAACGGAACGACCACCTTCCAGGCACTCGGTCACGCTCCGTGGGGAATCAGGTCAGGCGATTCTCGGCCCTGACCTTCCCCGGCTGGGCGGGAACGGCAGTCGGCCGAAGCATGTGCTCGTCGAGGCATGACGCCGTGGACGCATTCTGCACCGACGCCACGACTGCCCTGGAACGAAGAAATCCCCCCGACCGCCACAGGGGCAGCCGGAGGGATTCCTCGTAGCGTGTGGGCTAGTTGGCCGCCTCGTACGCCTCGATCACCGCGGTCGGGATGCGCCCGCGCTCGCTGACCTCGTGGCCGTTCTTCTTCGCCCACTCACGGATCGCGCTGCTGTCCTCGCGGCTCTTGCGCGGCCCCGGCACCGAGCCCCGACGGCTGACCTTGCGGGCAGCGTCCACATACCGCTTGATGTCGGCACGGAGCTTGTCGGCGTTCTTCTTGCTCAGATCGATCTCGTAGCTGGTGCCGTCCAGCGCGAACGTCACCGTCTGGCCCTGGCCCTCGGGAAGCTCGTTTCCGTCCAGGTCGTCCACGATCAGAACGCGGGTGGTCTGCGCCATGGTGTGCTCCTCACGTCGATTACTGCTCGACGGATTTGTATCACATTCCTCGGCGTTTATCGCCGACATGAACATTGCATTCAACGATCCGCTGGCGTTCCGGCGGCTGACCTTCTGCGCGTCGAGTGGAATACCCATCCGCTTCCCGATGCAAGAATGCCGAGCCCTGAGAGGATTCCGGTCGCCCGGCGGGGCGGCACGAGGGGCGTACGAGACGTGTCGTCGTCAGGAAGCTCGCGCCGCTTGCTCATCGGCCGCGGACACCGGGAAGGCATGTCCAGCCAGGCCGGAGCGCAATTGCGGATGGCGAACGACTGCTGGGGAGATCGATCTCCCGGACCGGGCCTTTCCGTCGTCCTGGGAAATGGAATCGTCAGTGACGCCGAGGCGTACCGGAGGGTGCCCGCAGCCGAGAACAGGGCTCGGCCGAAGGCTGCGCTCGGCTGCCACCGGCCGTAGTCTGTCGTAGATGTTCAAGATCGTTCTTCCTGAGGTACAGGGGAGAGCACAGGACTCTTCCTGAGGTACAGGGGAGAGCACAGGACGAGGACGAACGAAGGGTGCAGCTCGTGTTCCGCAAGAAGACGCGCGGTCAGGTCATCGGCGCCGAACTGCAGGAGGGTTTCACCCACCTCGGGGTGGCGGCCACCCAGGCCGGCCGTCTCGCAGCTGAGCAGGTGAGCCCCCGGGTGGCGGCTGCCCGCGAGGCAGCCACACCCGCATACGAGGCCGCCAAGGTGGCCGTCGTCCCCAAGGTCGCCGCCGCGGTCGCCGCCGCGGCTCCGGCCGTGGCGACCGCCCGCGACACGCTCGCCCCCCGTGTGGAGGCGGCGCGCGACGCGCTGACTCCGCACCTCGACGCCGCCGGTCCCCGCGCCGCAGCCGCCGTGGCCTCCGCCCAGGCGGCAGCCGCCAAGGCCGCCGCGGACCTGGCGCCCCGGGTGGAGGCTGCGCAGAAGGCGGCCCAGATGAGGCAGAAGGCGCTCCGGGACGACGTCGCGCCCCGGCTCGAGGCCGCCCAGGTCGCCGCCCTGGCCTACGCCACCCCGCGGGTGACCGCCGCCCGCGACGTCGTCTCGCCGGCGCTGGACAGCGCTCGCGAGACGCTGGCCGCCGGAGTCGACAGCGCCCGTAGCGAGCTCGACGCCCGGCGGGCCGAGTTCGCCGCCGCCGCCGCCGAGTCCGGGCGCAAGGCACGCAAGGCCGCGAAGAAGGCCCGCAAGAACGCAGGCCGGAAGCACCGCGAGTTCGAGAAGGCCGCCCTGGCCACCGCGGCGACGGTGAAGCGGAGGGCCGGCGCGGAGCCCGAGCCGCGCCGCCGCTGGCCGTGGGTGTTCCTGGCCCTCGCGCTGGGTACGGCCGCGTTCGTCTTCCTGCGGCGCAAGCAGGAGGACGACTGGACCCCCGCGCCCGCCGGCGACGGCCCGGTCCCGAGCTACCGAGAGGACCCCGTGCCCAGTTCCGACAGCTTCTCCGGAAAGACCGTCTCCACCGCCGACACGACCAGTGACTCGGCTCCCCCGGAGTCGGACATGGGCGTCCGCGACGCCCAGTTCGTCGACGGCGACGGCGCCGACAGCGCCAGCGAGGACATCACGAACACGCCGCAGCCGTTCACCTCGGGTGGCGGCGCCGACGAGGGCCCGACCGCCGGCCCCGCCGACAAGCAGGTCTGATCCGCCCGCCTGTGCTCCACGCCGCAGCCCCCGTCGCCCGTGCGACGGGGGCTGCGGCGTTCCCGGGCGTACCGTGGAGATCATGAGCGAGACGGCGTCCCCGGTCCCCGCCCAGGACTCCACCATCGCGCCGGCCGGCCGCAAACTGCTGCGCCTCGAGGTGCGCAACAGCCAGGTGCCGATCGAGCGCAAGCCCGAGTGGATCAAGACCCGCCTGAAGACCGGGCCCGAGTACACCGAGCTGAAGTCGCTGGTCCGGCGCGAGGGGCTGCACACGGTCTGCGAGGAGGCCGGCTGCCCCAACATCTACGAGTGCTGGGAGGACCGGGAGGCCACCTTCCTCATCGGTGGCGACCAGTGCACCCGCCGCTGCGACTTCTGCCAGATCGACACCGGCAAGCCCGCGGACTTCGACGCCGACGAGCCGCGCCGGGTCGCCGAGAGCGTCGCCACCATGGGGCTGAAGTACGCCACCATCACCGGCGTCGCGCGTGACGACCTGCCCGACGGCGGCGCCTGGCTCTACGCCGAGACCGTGCGGCAGATCCACGCCCAGCTCCCCGGCTGCGGCGTGGAGCTGCTCATCCCGGACTTCAACGCCGACCCCGCCCAGCTGGCCGAGGTCTTCTCCTCCCGGCCCGAGGTGCTCGCGCACAACGTCGAGACGGTGCCCCGCATCTTCAAGCGGATCCGCCCCGGGTTCCGGTTCGAGCGCTCCCTCGCCGTGATCACCGCTGCCCGCGAGGCCGGACTGGTGACCAAGTCCAACCTGATCCTGGGCATGGGCGAGGAGCCCGAGGAGGTGCGGGAGACGATGCAGGCGCTGCACGACGCCGGCTGCGACCTGCTCACGATCACCCAGTACCTGCGCCCCTCGCCGCGGCACCACCCCGTCGTGCGCTGGGTGAAGCCCGACGAGTTCGTGCAGTTCCAGGCGGATGCCGAGGAGATCGGCTTCCCGGGCGTGCTGGCCGGTCCGCTGGTGCGCAGCTCCTACCGCGCCGGCCGCCTCTACCAGCAGGCCGCGGCCGCCCGAGGGCTCACCTCCCGGGCCTGACCCGGCACGGCCCTATCCTGGGGACATGGCACGCAGCAAGCCCTCGTCCGGCTCGACCGCCGCTTCGGTCGCGAACCCGAAGCTGAAGCTGGACAAGAAGGGCAACCCCAAGGTCGGGCGGCTCAAGAAGCTCGGCAACAACGTCCGCATGATCAAGCAGGCGTACTCGCTGACGGCCAAGAACGACCCGAAGCTGCCCTGGATCCTGCTGATCACCTTCGTGGCCGTCGGTGCCGTCGTCGAGCTGATCGGCATCCTGCTCAGCCTGCCGCTGGTCTTCATCCCGCTGGCCCTGCTCTTCGCCGTCCTGGCCACGCTCATCGTGTTCGGCCGCCGCGCGCAGGGTTCGGCCTACCGGCAGGTGGAGGGGCAGCCCGGTGCGGCCGCCTGGGTCCTCGAAGGCATGCGGGGTGACTGGCGGGTCACCTCCGGCGTCGCGGGCACGACGCAGCTCGACGCCGTCCACCGGGTGCTGGGCCGGCCCGGGGTGATCCTGGTCGCCGAGGGCTCGCCGGCCCGCGTGCGCAGCCTGCTCGCCCAGGAGAAGAAGAAGGTCGCCCGGGTGGTGGGCGACGCCCCGATCTACGACATCCTCGTCGGCGACGACGAGGGGCAGGTGCCGCTGCCCAAGCTGAGTTCGCACGTGATGAAGCTGCCCCGCAACCTCACCGCGGCAGAGGTCAACAGCCTGGGCCGCCGGATGAGCGCGCTGGGCGGCCCGAAGATGCCCGTCCCCGGCGGTCCCCTGCCCGGTGGGCGCCAGATGTCGATCAGCCAGCGGCAGGTCCGCCGCCGCTAGCCCTCGAGCCGGCGGAAGGGCTCCGCGTAGCGGAATCGCCCGCCGGCGGTCCGCCCGGTCAGCCGACGGGCCTGGAAGTGCACTCCCCACCGCGGGTCAGGTGCGGCGACCCCGAGGTCCGCGGCGGACCGGAAGCCGAACCGGGCGTAGTACGCGGGAGCGCCGAGCAGCCCCACGAGCGACTCCTCGGCCGCCTCGGCCACCGCCAGCACCGCGTGCACCAGCACCGTTCCGATGCCCTGGCCCTGCGCCCGGGGCAGGACGCCGAGCGGACCCAGGCCCAGCACGGGAGCTCCGGTCGGCTCCATCCAGGCCCGGGTGGCGATCACGTGCCCGGTGACCGCGTCGTCCACCACCGCCACCAGCGAGAGGTACGGCAGGAAACCGGGGTCCTCCCGCAGTTCGTCGACCAGCCGTGCCTCGACGACGTCGTCGGGTGCCCGGCGGGACCCGGTCGCCGGGTCGCGGGCGAAGGCGGCGCGGTGCAGGGTCCGCACGACGTCGTGGTCGGCGGGGCGCTCGCGTCGGACGATCACGCGCGGAGTGTGCGACGCCGCCGCAGGGCGGTCCACCGCTTTCCGGAGCGTCAGTCCCGGACGACGGCGGTGCCGGTGAGCCGGTCGTGCAACCCACGGCCGTCGGCGTCGACGATCAGTGCCGGGACGAGCAGCATGAGCAGCCCCGTGCGGACGACGGCCCGCCACAGCGCGAGCCGCTCCCCCGGCCGCGGGTGGGCGATGCGCAGGCCGAGCAGCCGCATGCCCGGCGTCTGACCGGCGACCACCAGGGCGACGACGGTGATCAGGCCGAAGGAGAGCAGGCTCCAGTTCCCGGGCAGCTCCGGGGCGGTGAACAGTCCGGCGACCAGCGCCGCGGCGAGGGAGTCGATCAGGAACGCCCCGACGCGCGTGCTGAAGGCGGCGAGCGAGCCCGCGCCCTCGCCGGGGAGCCCCAGGGAGGCGCCGCGTGGCCGCTCCTGAGAGGGTGGAGACACGTCCCTGACCATGACCGCAAGCGTAGGACCTGGCCGACGAGCACCGTTCGAGCGCGCCGGCCGGCGCCGACGACACGCCGGCCGCGGTGTTACCGCCCCGAAACACCCGGGATACCCCGGGGCAACTCCGGGCTCGTAACTTTCGTTCGGCCGTCCACAATCCCGGAGGATCGATGTTCAACAGTCCCGACGAGGTCGCCAGCTACATCCGCGACAACGACGTCGAGTTCGTCGACGTGCGCTTCTGCGACCTGCCCGGCGTCATGCAGCACTTCACCATCCCGGCATCGACGTTCGGTGAGGACACGTTCTCCGAGGGTCTGGGCTTCGACGGCTCGTCGATCCGCGGGTTCCAGGCGATCAACGAGTCGGACATGCTGCTGCTGCCCGACGCCAACAGCGCCTTCGTGGACCCGTTCCGCAAGCACAAGACGCTGAACGTCAACTTCTTCATCCACGACCCGATCACGCGCGAGGCCTACAGCCGCGACCCGCGGAACGTGGCGAAGAAGGCCGAGGCCTACCTGGCCGCCAGCGGCATCGCCGACACCGCGTACTTCGGCCCCGAGGCCGAGTTCTACGTCTTCGACTCGGTCCGGTACGACACCTCGATCAACGAGGGCTATTACCACATCGAGTCCGAGGAGGGCTCCTGGCGTTCCGGGGCCGCCACCGAGCTCGACGGCAGCCCCAACCGCGGCTACAAGGCCCGCCCCAAGGGCGGCTACTTCCCGGTCGAGCCCTACGACCAGCAGAGCGACCTGCGCGCCGACATGATGAAGAACCTGATCGGGGCCGGCCTGGAGCTCGAGCGCGGGCACCACGAGGTGGGCACCGGCGGGCAGGCCGAGATCAACTACAAGTTCGACACCCTGCTGCGTTCGGCCGACAGCCTGATGCTGTTCAAGTACATCATCAAGAACACCGCCTGGGCCGCCGGCAAGACCGCCACCTTCATGCCCAAGCCGCTGTTCGGTGACAACGGCTCCGGCATGCACTGCCACCAGAGCCTCTGGAAGGACGGCCAGCCGCTCTTCCACGCCGAGACCGGCTACGCGGGGCTGTCCGACATGGCCCGCCACTACATCGGCGGCCTGCTGGCCCACGCCCCGTCGCTGCTGGCCTTCACCAACCCGACGGTGAACAGCTACCACCGCCTGGTGGCCGGCTACGAGGCCCCGATCAACCTGGTCTACTCGGCCCGCAACCGCTCGGCCTGCCTGCGCATCCCGATCTCGGGTGACAGCCCGAAGGCCAAGCGCATCGAGTTCCGCGTGCCCGACCCGTCGGCCAACCCCTACCTCGCCTTCTCGGCGATGCTGATGGCCGGCCTCGACGGCGTGAAGAACAAGATCGAGCCGCCGGCCCCGGTCGACAAGGACCTCTACGAGCTGCCGCCCGAGGAGGCCCTGGGCATCGAGAAGGTCCCCGGGTCGCTGGACGAGGCGCTGAACAACCTGGAGACCGACCACGAGTACCTCATCGACGGCGGGGTGTTCACCCCCGACCTGATCGAGACGTGGATCGACTACAAGCGGGCCAACGAGATCGACCCGATCCGCCTGCGCCCGCACCCGCACGAGTTCGCGATGTACTACGACATCTGAGTCGTGTCGCCGCCGCGGCCCCCGTCCTCGCCCGAGGTCGGGGGCCGCGGTGCGTCCGAGGCCGGCCGCGCCGCGTCAGGACGCCGCCATGCCCCGCCAGGCGGTCTCGAACGCCTCGCGGCAGCGCGCCAGCGCCTCGGGGTCGTCGAACATGCAGCCGCGTACGACGTACTGGTAGTAGAAGACCCCGTTGATCAGGTCGATCGACGCCTCGATGTCGGTGTCGGCCCGCAGCACCCCGCGGTCGACAGCAGCCTGCAGGACCGCCACCGTCGCCGCACGGCGACGCTCCACGTGCGACCGCCACGACGCTCGCTGGACGTCGCGGTCCTGGAGCCCGAGCACGAGCCGGCGGCGGAACCGCCGCTCCGAGTAGGTGGTGCCGTGGGTGGTTCGCGGGTCCCCGAAGAGAGCATCGACGAGGTTCTGCTTGAGGTCCCCGTCGACGGGGATCGGCGCGTAGCGACGCCCGTGGTCGAGCGCCGCTGCGACGAGGTCGGTCATGCTCGGCCAGCGTCGGTAGAGGGCCGACCGGCTCACGCCGCTGAGCTCCACGACCGCTCGGACGGTGACCGGCTCGTCGCGGTCCACGAGGTGGCGGGCGGCCTGGAGGATCCGCTGGTCGAGCCCCTCGGTGCGGGGGCGGCCGGGGCGGCGGGGATCGCCCGCCGGCCCGGCCCCGTTCCGGGTGTCCGTGGTGCCTCCCACGGCGTCGTCCTCCCTGCCCTAGGCGCTGAGCGCCCGCTCGCGCAGCATGCCGACCAGCCCGTCGGTCAGGCCCGCGGCCCGCAACGGTGCCAGCGGGTCGGCGTACGCGCTGCTGACGTGCCGGAGCAGTCCGCGCATCGGGGCGGGTGAGAACTCCGTGCGGATCGCGGCCCGGGCGGCCTCGTCGAGGTCGATGCCGAGCTCGGCCAGGAAGGACCTCATGACCGGCGCGATGCGCTCCATCACCGCCTGCGAGTTCACGCTCGTCCTGGCGTAGTCCTCGACGATCGCCTCGTGGTCCGCGCCGAGCGCGAGCAGGACGGACGCCGCGAGCACCCCGGTCCGGTCCTGGCCCGCCGCGCAGTGGAAGGCGGTCGTGCCGGGCGCCGTGGCGATGACGGCGAGCGAGGTGACGATGCGCGGGGCCGCGTCCTCGTACATGCGGATGTACATCGACTCGAACGTCGACTGGTCGAGCACATCCGCTGCCGCCGGCCGGGTGGCCGAGCCGATCGAGGCCAGGAACGGCAGGTGGTGGTAGGCCACCGGCATGCGCCCCAGCGGTCCGCGACCGGTGACACCGACCTCTGCGGCCGACCGGAGGTCGATGACGGCGGCCAGGCCGGACTCCACGAGCCCGGTGGCCGAGTCCTCGTCGGCGAGCGACAGGTCGTCGGCACGGATGACGAAGTCGTCCCGGATGGTGCCGCCGGGGACCGGGATCCCGCCGAGGTGACGCAGGTTCACGGGCGCCGACAGCGGGAACCGCGGCGCGTCGTCGACCAGGCTCATGTGATCCTCCTCCGGATGACGGCGCTGGCCTGGTCGATCGCCGTGACGAGCACGACGATGCAGATGACCATGGCGCTCAGGTGGCCGTAGTCGTACATGTTCATGGCGGTGGTGAGCTCGAGGCCGATCCCGCCGGCGCCGACCAGGCCGAGGATCGTCGCCCCCCGGACGTTGCCCTCGAAGAGCAGCAGCGTGTAGCTCGTGAGCATGGGCGCGGCCTCCGGGAGGATGCCGTACTGGACGATCTGGCGCCGCGAGGCGCCCACCGCCTCCATCGCGATGATGGGACGCCGGTCGACCGACTCCATCGCCTCCGCGAAGATCTTGCCGATCGAGCCGATCGAGCCGACGGTCATGGCCAGGATGCCGGCGAAGGGCCCCAGGCCCACCGCCGACACGAACATGAGGGCGATCACCAGGTCCGGCAGCGAGCGGATCACGTTCATCGCCCAGCGCGACGGGTAGTAGAGCCACGTCGGCGCGATGTTCGAGGCGGCGCCGAACGCGAAGACCAGCGACAGCACGGTGCCCAGCACCGTTCCGACGATCGCCATCTGCAGGGTCTCGACGAGCAGCCTGACGATCGTGTCGAACTTGTCCCACGACGGCGGGAACATGCGCGACACGAACTCGGCCATGTTGGAGGCGCCCTCGCCGAGCTTGACGAAGTTGAACTCGGCGCCGATCGACGACCAGGTGAACAGGGCGATCGCGACGACGACGCCGGTGGTGAACCGTGCGCGCGGCGCGGTGAACGCACGCTCCAGCCGTGCGCGCGCCGCCTCGTCGAGAGCGGCCGGCTGGGGCGCCCGTCGCCGGGGTGTCGGGATACCGGGGCGTTCCGCGGTCTCGGTCGTGTGCTGCGACATCACTCCTCCCCGTCCTCGTCGTCGACGTCGTAGACCGACGCGAGGTCCCCGGCGTGGAGCTCGCCGGTGGCCCCTTCGAGCACCACCCGGCCGTGGCGCAGCCCGACGATCCGGTCGGAGTGCTCGACGGCGAGCGCCACGACGTGCAGGCTCACGAGCACCGGGATGCCCTCTTCCCGCGCGATGCTCTGCAGCAGGTCGAGCACCGTGTGGCTCATCCTGGGATCGAGGGAGGCGACCGGCTCGTCGGCGAGGATGATGCGCGGGTCCTGCATCAGCGCACGGGCGATCGCCACGCGCTGCTGCTGCCCACCGGAGAGCGTGCGCGCCTGGTCCTCCGCCTTGTGGGCGATCCCGACGCGGTCGAGCAGCTCGAGCGCACGCCTGCGGTGGGCGCTCGAGAAGGTGCCCAGCAGGTTGACCGCTCCGGCGTCGTAGAGCGACCCGGTGAGGACGTTCGTGAGCACCGACAGCCGGCCGATGAGGTTGAACTGCTGGAACACCTGGCCGATCTGCGAGCGCACCTCCCGCAGCTGGCCGGGACGGAGATCGGTCAGGTCGTGGTCGCCGGCGCGCACCGTGCCCGAGGTGATGGGCGCGAACCCGGTCAGGCTCTTCATGAGCGTGGACTTGCCGGATCCGGACGCGCCCAGCAGCGCGACCGTCTCGCCCCGGTACAGATCCAGGTCGACCCCGTCGAGGACGAACGGCTCGCCGGCCGCGTAGCGCACCGCGAGGCCACGCACGCAGACGCGGCGGTCCTCGACGGGCCGGCGTCCCGGGCCCGTCGGGAGAGCCGGGGCCTGCGGCTCGGCCGGCTTCCGCGGTTCCGCCCGCCGCGCCAGGCGCAACCCGCTCACTCGAGGTCCGAGATGTCGACGTCGGCGATCGCGGCGATGTCCACGAACGGCTGGAACAGCTCGTCGTCCGGCTCGATGATCGGCTCGACGCCGACGGGGATGGCCTCGGCGTAGACGCCCAGCTCGTCGGCGTTCTCGGCCGAGAAGACCTTGGGGATCGCCTCGAGCAGGGCGGCGCGCTTCTCCTCGCTCATGCTCGTGCTGCCGAGCACCGTGATGGCGATCGGCATGGAGATGCTCTCCCCGATCGAGCGGGTCTCCCCTGGCTCGAACGGGAAGAGCGGCGAGCCCTGCCCGGCCATGGCGGGGAAGATCGTGGAGGTGCAGGCGACGTCCGCCTGGCCGTTCTGGAGCGCGATGAAGCTGCGGTCGTGGCCGCCCGACATGAGCGACTCGTAGTCCTCGTCGGCCTCGAGGCCGGCCTCGTGCAGCATGTGGGTCGGCATGAAGTAGCCGGAGCTGGAGGCGGGATCGGCGAACGCGATGACGGTCTCGGAGTCGATGTCCTCCAGGGACTGCAGGGGCGAGTCGTCGAGGACCAGGCAGGTGGAGACCGGGTCGTCCTCCCCGGGCCAGGCCACGAGCGAGTCGACCTCGCCGGTGCTCACCGCGAGCGCCGACGGGAAACCGCTCATGATGCCGATGTCCTCGTGCCCGTTGCGGATGGCCTCGATGACCGCCGAGTAGCTCGGCACGTCCGTGAGCTCCACCGTCATGCCGGTCTCGGCCTCGATCATGTCCTTCAGGGTCTCGACCGGTGTCACGGCGTTGGGGTCATCGCCGAGGGGCAGGGTGGCGAAGCGGATGACCTCGTTCGCGCCCCCGTCACCGGCGTCGGCCGTGTCGGCGGCCGAGCTGCTGGAACAGCCGGTGACCAGGAGTGCGGATCCGGCGAGAGCCAGGGCAGCGTGCACGCGCATGGGACGTCCTTATCGGGTGCGGAGGGAGCACCCACCGGCCGCGCCGGCGGGTGTCCTGAGTGCACCCCGTGGACATGTCCGGGAATTAGGAGACCGGCAATACGGTAATGGCCGAAATGGTGAACGTGCGGTGACGGAGCTGGGGCCCGGTCAGCAGCGGCACCGCGATCACCCGGCGCCGTTGCGAGGGGGCATCGGAGGACGGCGGTCCCGCGGCCGCGAGTGTGCGCGAACCGTCGTCTCCCGGTCGTGGTGACGACGGTTCGCGCACAGTGACGGTGGGGTCTCAGCCGAAGCGGGTGACGAAGGCGGCCAGCAGCCGGGCCGGCTCGGTCACGACCGACGGCGTGACCCGGGCGACCAGCTCGTCGAGCTCCGACGGCGGGAAGTAGCCGGCGTGCTGGTAGACGTGCATCCGCGTGACCAGCCCGGGGACGTCGAGCTCCGGGTGGAACTGGGTGGCGTAGACGTTGCGCCCGACCCGGAACATCTGCACGGGGCAGCCCGCCGAGCCGGCCAGCCGGGTCGCCGACGGCGGGAGGACCCGGCAGGCCTCCTTGTGCCCGACGAAGGCGTCGAACGCCGCGGGCATGCCCGCCAGCAGCGGGTCCGCGCGTCCGGCCGCGGTGAGCTCGACCCGCACCGCCGAGATCGGCTCCCCGTACGTGCGGTCGACGACGCCGCCCTGATGGCTGCCCAGGGTGCCGATGCCGTAGCAGGCACCGAGGAACGGGAAGTCCCGGGCGACGACGGCGTCCAGCAACCGCCCCAGCTCGTGCTCCACCCGGAGCTGCACGTCGGACTTCTCCGCCACCGGGTCGCTGGTGGTGAACGGGCTGCCGCCCAGGAGGACGCCGGCGTAGTCGTCCAGCCCGATCTCCGGCAGCGGCTCGGCCTCGAGCCGGACGCGGCGGAGGTGGCGCTCCTCGAGTCCGGTGGCCCGCAGGAACCCCGCGTACTCGTCGTCGGCGGCGCCGTCCTCGGCGCGGGTGGAGAGCAGGAGGAACGGCCGCACCAGCGGAGCCTAGGCGGCGTGGAGCCGGGCGGTCAGACGTCCGACGCGGGATCGAGGACCAGCGAGGCCATCATGGCGTCGAGCACAGCGACGTTCCGGTCGTAGTCGGTCCCCGGGAGACCGACGGTGCTCGCGACCAGGGCCGTCCCGTCGGTCTCCAGGTCCAGGACGTACGCCGTGATCGGGGTACCCGCCGGGTAGAAGCCCAGGGTCGCCACCTGTTCCACGCGCAGCGCCGCCCGCCCGTCGACCTCGACGCGCGAGCGAGCCGTCTCGTCCGGCCACCGGACCGGCAGTTCCGCCACGGGCCGGACGGAGAACGTGATGTCGGCGGTCCGGATGCCGCTGGCCTCCGGGACGGTGAACGTCTCCTCGGCGAACCAGCTGCAGACCGGCAGCACGCGCCCCGGGTTGACCTGCCAGTCCGCGGGGTGGCTCACGCGGAACCCGGCGGGATGGGTGCAGTCGGACGTACCGTCGACGGTCGCGGGCTCGGGAGTCGCCGTGCCGGACGCCCCCGGTGGCGCGGCGGCAGGCTCGGCGTCCGCACCGCCGCAGCCGGTCAGCACCAGCAGTGCGCACACTCCGGCGAGCATCGCGCGCATGCGGGAACCTGCTTCCGTCGGGTGCCGGAACCGGTTCCTAGCCTGCGGGCCACCGCGCGGAACGCGACGAGCCGTATGTCCATCGGATCGTCATGTCGGGTCGGCCGGTGGCGTTCGGTCGACCCGCGCGTCCACGGACTGCCGGGCCGCCCGCCGGATCCGGCCGGTCTGCCGGGAGAGCCCGAGGTCCAGCAGCCGGTTCACCGGCGTCACCTCGCCCAGCCGCGCCGCCCCCGCCCAGCGCGGCACCGTGACCGTCCTCGACCACGGCGACCGCAGGCAGTCCGCGACCCGGTCAGCCACCCGCTCCGGGGCGATGCCGCGGGAGAGCCGGCCGCGGGCGTCCGCGTCCGACGTCGGCGCGTCCCCGTGCCCGCGGGCCAGCCACTCCGTCCGCACGAAGAAGGGGTTGACCGTGTGCACCCGCACTCCTCGGGCGGTGACCTCGCGACGCAGGCCCTTCACGAAACCGGCGAGCCCGGCCTTGGTCGCCGAGTAGACCGTCAACGGCGGCACCTGCGACCACGCCGCCACCGAGGAGACCGCGACGACGTCACCCCTCCCCTGTTCCCGGGCGGCGGTGAGCAGGTGCGGCAGCGCCAGCCGGGTCAGCTCGACGGCGCCGGTCAGGTTCAGCGCGACCATGCCCGGCACGACGTCGTCCGGCATGTCCTCCACGAGGCCGGCCCAGCCCAGGCCCGCGTTGAGGACCACGGCGTCGAGCCTGCCGTGCTCGGCCAGCGTCGCCTCGATCAGGCGGACGCGGTCGTCGGCGTCGGCCATGTCCGCGGTCACCGTGGTCACCCCGGGCAGGCTCCCGACCGCCTCCGCGAGGCGGTCGCCGTCGCGGGCGCAGGTGACCACCCGCACCCCCTCGGTGACCAGCTTCTCGACGGTGGCGCGGCCGATACCGGCGCTGCCACCGGAGACGACGACGACGCGTTCGCTTCCTCGGGACATGCTGTGGTCCTACCCACGGGGGACATCGCCAGCCTCAGGCATCGAATCCGCTGGTGCTGGGCATGCCGAGGTCATGCACCTGCCTGCTGCCCGCGGTCCGCTCAGCGAGTCCCTCGTCCGTGACCTGGCCACCGGACCGGCGTTGTCGGCCGGGACGCTGGAGTCCGCCGCCCGCCTGGCCGATGCCCCGCTCGACGCGCTCACCGACGAGGACCTCCAGCTGTCGCTGGCGATCTGCTACGAGCTGCACTACCGCGGCTTCGAGGAGATCGGGGACGCCTGGGAGTGGGATCCGGATCTCCTCCGGCTGCGCGGCCTCCTGGAGGGGTGGCACCTGTCCGCGCTCCAGGACCTCGTCGGACCGGTCGCGGTGACCGACGAACCGATCGACGTGCAGCTGACGGCGGCCATCGCCGCGGACGACGGCCCGTCGCTGTCGAAGTTCATGGCCCGGGAGGGCACCCTCGCGCAGTGGCGCGAGTACCTGACGCTCCGGTCGGTGTACCACCTCAAGGAGGGCGACCCGCACACCTTCGCCATCCCCCGGCTCAGCGGGCGGACGAAGGCGGCCATGGTCGAGATCCAGGCCGACGAGTACGGCGGCGGCTCGGCCGCGCGCATGCACAGCGAGCTGTTCGGTGAGCTGATGCGCGACCTCGACCTGGACTCCACCTACGGCGCGCTGTGGGACGACGCCCCCGCCGTCGCGTTCTCCTCGGTCAACACGATGTCGCTGTTCGGGCTGCACCGCCGGTGGCGGGGCGCCGCACTGGGGCACCTGGCGACGGTGGAGATGACCTCCTCCGAGCCCAGCCGCCGCTACTCGGCGGGGCTGCGCCGGCTGGGTTTCGACGAGTCGACGACGGTCTTCTACGACGAGCACGTGGAGGCCGACGCCGTCCACGAGCAGATCGCCTCGGTCGACATGTGCGGCGCCTTCGTCGCGGAGAACCCGGAACTGACCGCCGACGTCCTGTTCGGTGCCCGCAGCTCCCTGGCGATGGACGGGCTCGCCGCCCGGCACCTGCTGGACGCCTGGGACGCCGGCCGGAGCGCGCTGCGCCGCGAGCCCTCGCTGGCCGCCTGACGCGGCCGGCGGTCCTGCCGACGCAGCCGCGCGGCGGGGCGGCTCAGTCCTGCTGACGCAGCTGCGCGGCGGGGCGGGGACGGCTGGGCGCACTGGGCGCGGAGAAGCCGGCCCGCTTGTGCGAGCCGTCGCAGAAGGGCTTGATGCCGGACTTGCCGCACCGGCACAGCGCGATCGTGCCGCGGCCGGGGTCGATCTCGGCGCCGTCCTGGTCGACGAGGCGGAAGTCGCCGCGCACGATGAGCGGCCCGTCGCGGTAGGGGGTGATCGTGGCGCCCCGGCCCGGAGCGGGGTCGTCGGACGGTTCGGGCGGAGTGAGGTCCCCGGACGGTCGGGACGGAGTGGGCGAAGGCTGCGTCACCCGACTCCACTGCCCGGCAGACGCGCCGGGCACACCCACCGCCCGGGGGCGTCCCCCGGCGGGGCGACGTCAGCCGGCGATCTCCACGGTCTCGATCATCCGGTCCAGCATCCGCACGTTGCGCGCGTAGTCGAACTGCGGCAGCCCCACGGTGTCCACGACGAGCGTCCGGGGACCGTCGTCGCCGGGTTCCAGCTCGACGACGTAGCTGGTCATCCGGATGCCCGGCGGGTAGAGCCCCTCGCCGGCGGACACCCGCTGGATGCGCACCGCCCGGTGCCCGTCGACGGTGGTCTCCCTCCGGTCCTCCGCCTGGGCGGCCTGCGAGGAGGCGATGCGGTCGAAGGGGATCGTCTCCACCGACGCGGTGACCGAGCCCACCCGGGCGTCGGTGGCCGGCGGCACGCTGAACGACTCGGGGGCGAACCGGGTGCACGCCGAGACCGTCTCCCCGGAGTTGACCGCCCAGCCCTCGGGATAGGAGATCGCGAAGCCGGCGGGGCTCTCGCACCGCTGGGACAGCTCCGTCGAGGACGTCGGCTCCTCGTCGAGCAGGTCGACCACGATCCGCTGCGGGGAGCTCAGCTGCCCCACGGCGAACGGTCGTTGCTGGTCCAGCCCGGCGAAGAAGGTGTAGTACCCCTCGAAGAGCGTGTCCACGACGAGGGTGTCGAGCACGGTGCCCTCGTCGGCTCCCAGGCGGTCTGGCCCCTCCCACGGCCGCGCACCGGGCACCGCGTCCCCCGGCAGCGCGATGTTGGTCAGCGTGATCCCGAGGACGGCGTGCCCGGGGACGTCGACCGGCCGGCCCGATCCCTGGGACCGGGGCGCGCCGGTGAAGCCGACCTGCCAGCCCGCCTGTCCCTCGCCGGCCAGTTCGAACACGATGCGGTCGAAGCCCTCGTGGGCGCCGATCCGCACGTCGGTGAGGGTCACCGGCGGTCCGGTGCTCTCCGCCGCCGACTCGTCCACGTCGCCGACGGCGATCGGCTGCACCGGCTGCTCCTCCCCCGGACCGGACGGCTGGCCCTCGGTCGGCTCGGCCGAGGTCGGCCCGGCGGAGGTCGACGGAGCCCCCGCGGTCCCGTCCGGCTGCCCCGACGAGTCGTCGGAGGAGCCGCAGGCCGTCAGCGCGAGCGCCGTGCAGACGCCCGCCACGAGCACACGCACCGGGAACCACCCTTTCTCGACCGACCGGGACCGTGACCCCAGCAGGGCTTTCCACCCGGCGCGCGGTCGAACGTGCGCCGGGGACACGTCACCTGATCGACATGTGGATCGCCCGGGAACGGCGCGTCAGCCCCCCGGCTGCTGGCCGTAGAAGACCTGCTCGACGACGCCGCGGGCACGCCGGGTGGTGCGGTGGTAGTCGTCGAGGAACTGCCCCGGCTCGGTGTCCGGACCGTATCCGCAGGCACGCGCCACGCCCTCCAGTTCCAGCCCGGGCCTGGGCAGCTGGTCGCTCGGCCGGCCCCGCACCAGGAAGACCGCGTTCCGTGCCCGCGTGGCGAGCTCCCAGGCCGAACGCAGCGCATCGGCGTCCTCGGGGCCGAGGAGCCCGGCATCGCCCGCGGCCGCGAGCGCCTGGACGGTGGGCCGCACGCGGAGCTCACCGACGTCGGCGCCGTGCTGGAGCTGCAGCAGCTGGACGGTCCACTCGACGTCGGCCAGCCCGCCCCTGCCCAGCTTGGTGTGCGTCGCCGGATCGGCACCGCGCGGCAGCCGTTCCCGTTCCACCCGCGCCTTGATCCGCCGGATCTCGGCGACCTGCTCGGCAGCCAGCCCGCCGGCGGGATAGCGGATCGGATCGATCATCTCGACGAAGTCGGCGCCGAGCTGCTCGTCGCCGGCGACCGGCGCCGCCCGCAGCAGCGCCTGGACCTCCCAGACCGACACCCAGCGCTCGTAGTACGCCTGGAAGGCCGACAGGCTGCGTGCCATCGCGCCCTGCCGTCCCTCGGGACGGAGGTCGGCGTCGATCTCGAACGCGGGGTCGGGCGCGGGCTCGGAGAGGAGGCGGCGCAGCGTGTGCGCGACGGCGTTGGCCGCCGCCGTCGCCGCGCCCTCCTCGGCCCCCGCCCGGGGACGGTGGACGAACAGGACGTCGGCGTCGGACCCGTACCCCAGCTCCCCGCCGCCGAGCCGGCCCATGCCGATGACGGCCATGTCCATCGGCAGAGCGGTGACCTGGGTGCCGGTGTCCAGCGCGTGGGCCCGCAGGGCGACGTCCAGACCGGTGCGCAGCGTGGCGACGGCGACGTCGGTCAGCGCCTGCCCCACGCGCAGCACGTCGAGCCGGCCCAGCAGATCGGCGCAGGCGATGCGCAGCAGCTCCTGCCGGCGCAGGCCGCGCAGCACCCGGATACCCGCCTGGGGGTCCCCGGCCCGTCCGGCCGCCTGCCCCCACGCCTTGGTCAGGGTCGCGACCGCGCGCGGCTCCAGCTCGGCGTCGTCGGCCAGCAGGCGCAACGCCTCCGGCGTGCGGGTCAGCAGCCCCGCGACGTACTGGCTGGAGCCGAGCAGCTGCGCGAGCCGCTCGGCCACCTGCCCCTCGTCGCGCAGCAGCCGCAGGTACCACTGGTTGCCGCCGAGCGCCTCGCTGACCTGCCGGTAGGCCAGCAACCCGGCGTCGGGGTTCGGGCACGAGGCGAAGGTCTGCAGCAGCACCGGCAGGAGGTACTTCTGGATGGACGCCGAGCGCGACACCCCGCCGGTCAGCGCGCCGAGGTGCCGCAGCGCCGCGTCCGGATCGCCGAAGCCCAGGGCCCGCAGCCAGTCGCCGGCCGCCTTGGAGCCCAGGTGGAGCCGCTCCCCCGGCACCCGGGCCACCGCCGAGAGCAGCGGCCGGTAGAAGAGCTTCTCGTGCAGCCGGCGCACCTCGCGGGTGTGCAGGGCCAGCTCCGCCCGGAGCACGTCGACCGCGCCCCCGCGGGCGTCGGGCTTGTAGCCCAGCGACCGGGCCAGCCAGCGCAGCTGCTGCTCGTCGGTGGGCAGCAGGTGGGTGCGCCGCAGCCGGAGCAGCTGGAGCCGGTGCTCGACGGTGCGCAGGAAGCGGTAGGAGGCGATGAGCGTGGCGGCGTCGTCCCGGCCGACGTACCCGCCGGAGGACAGCGACAGCAGGGCCGGGAGCGTGCCGCCGTCGCGGAGGGTGGCGTCCGCCCGGCCGTGCACCAGCTGCAGCAGCTGGACGGCGAACTCGACGTCGCGCAGGCCACCGCGGCCGAGCTTGAGCTCCCGCTCGGCCTGGGCCGGAGGGATGTTCTCCTCCACCCGCCGCCGCATGGCCTGCACCTCGCCGACGAAGCCGGGCCGGTCACCGGCCCGCCACACCAGCGGCCACAGCGCGTCGACGTAGGCCCGGCCCAGGTCGGGGTCGCCCGCCACCGGGCGCATCTTCAGCAGTGCCTGGAACTCCCAGGTGCTGGCCCACTGCTCGTAGTAGGCCGAGTGGCCGGCGACGGTGCGCACCAGCACGCCGGCCTTCCCCTCGGGACGCAGCGCCGCATCGACCTCCCAGGCCGCCTCGCGGCAGATGCGCATGAGGGCCGCGGCCACCCGGGTCGCGCTGCCGAGGGCGGCGCTCTCGGAGTCCGAGGGATCCACCGGCTCGCCCACGAACACCACGTCGACGTCGCTGACGTAGTTCAGCTCCCGCCCACCGGTCTTGCCGAGCGCGATGACGCCCAGCCGGCAGGCGGCGGCGTCGGCCGGCTGCTCGGCCACGGCCAGTGCCAGCCCGGCGGTGAGCACGGCGGCGGCGATGTCCGCCAGCTCGGCCGCGGCCTCCTCGACCGGCAGGTTGTCGCCCAGGTCGCGCCCGGCGAGGGACAGGATGGCCCGCCGGTTGGCCAGCCGGAGCGCGGCCACCCGCGCCGGCGAGGCGTCGGGAGCGCCCTTGCCCAGGCGCACGCCCCACGGCGGGTCGTCCGGATCGGCCCCCACGGCGGCCAGCATCTCCCGCTGCAGCGCCTGCGGGGTCGGCCGGTTCGGGCCGGCGTCCCCGTCGTCGAGGACGGTCCAGTCGTCCGGATGGGCGGCCAGATGGTCGGCGAGCCCCGAGCTGGCGCCCAGCACCGCGAGCAGCCGGCTGCGCAGCGGCGCCGACCCCCGCAGGCGGGCCAGCAGCGAGGCCGCGGACCCGCCGGTGCCATCGGCCTCGTCGAGCGCCTCGACCAGGCGGTGCAGGGAGCGGACGGCGAGATCGGGGTCGCCGGCGCGGGCCAGCGCGGCGACGACCGGCCCGGCCTCGGGGTCGGCCGGCTCGTTGCGCTCCAGGTCCCACAGGCCCAGGTCGGGGTGGGACAGCAGTCGGGCGGCGCGCTCGCCGTCCTCGAAGCCGAACCGCACCAGGCGGACGACGGCGCGGCGCGGGATCTCCACGTCGGGACCCACGGCTCAGGCCTCCGGCCGGGCGTGCGCCCGCACCAGGTCGGCGAAGCGCGCGGCGAACGGCGCCCAGGTCTCGGCGAGGTCGTCGTGCACGGCGTCGGCACGCCTGCACAGCGTCTCGACGTCGACGGGCGCGGCCGCGACGCCCACCGGGTCGGCGGCCGCCCAGGCGCGCACCATCTCCGGCGTCGTCTCGATGTGGAACTGGATGCCGTAGACGGCCTCCCCCACCTTGAACGCCTGGTTCTCGTAGTGCGCGTTGCTCGCCAGCAGGGTCGCGCCGGGTGGCAGCGCGGCGATCTCGTCGTGGTGCCACTGGAGGACGTCGGGGGTGAGCGGCAGCGGGCCGAACACCGGATCGGCGTAGGCGGCATCGCGCTTGGCGACCAGGGTGGCGCCCACCTCCGGGCCCTCGGCCCCCACCCGGACCGCGCCGCCCCCGGCCTCCGCCAGCAGCTGAGCGCCCAGGCAGACGGCGAGCGTGGGGTGGTCGGTGGCGATCGCCTGGCGCAGCAGCGCTCGCACACCGGCCAGCTCGGGGCTGGTCGCCTCGTCGTCGGTCGCCGACTGGGGGCCACCGAGCACGAGCAGCCCGTCGTGGCCGTCGAGCGTCCCGGGCAGGGCGTGACCCAGCCCGAGGCGCCGCTCGTCGAGGGTCAGCCCCGCATCGGCCAGCCACCCGCCGAGGCGGGCGGGCGGGTCGGTCTCGCTCGGGACGACGACGAGGAGACGGGCCACGCGGTGCAGGTTAGCCGCGCCGGCGGCCCGGGCCCGCCCCGGCGTGGCACGCGGGCGACCGCGCTGTCGCGCGACGCCGGCACCGGCGCCCGCCTAGACTCCCCCAGCCGTCGGCAGAGGGGTGCACGTGGAGACCATCGTCCGGGACACGCACGCCGTGGCGCCGTCCCCGGTGCCCGCGTCGAGGACACGGGGCCGCTGGGTCCTGGCGGCCGCGGGACTGCTGATCCTGGCGCAGCTGGCGATCCGCTCGTGGGTGGTGTCCGGCCGGAACTACTACGGCGACGACCTGCGGATCCTCTCCCTGGCCGACCAGAACCGGCTGCTGGACCTGTCCTACCTGACCTACGACTACGACGGGCAGTTCATGCCCGGGGGCCTGCTGCTCGCCGGGCTGGTCGAGCGGGTGGCACCCCTGGAGTGGTGGCCGGCCGCGCTGACGCTCGTGGGCATGCAGCTGCTCGCCTCCCTCGCGCTGCTGCGCCTGCTCCGCGTCCTGCTCGGCGACCGGCCGCTGCTGCTCGTGCCGCTCGCCTTCGGCCTCTTCACGACCATCACCGTCGGCTCGTTCACCTGGTGGGCCGCGGCCCTGAACTCGATGCCCGTGCAGATCGGCCTGGCCTGGTTCCTGGCCGACGCGGTCCTGCTCGCCCGGACCGGGTCGCGCCGGTACGCCGTCAGCGGGACCGTGGCGCTGGCGCTCACGTTCTGCTTCTACCTCAAGGCGGTGCTGATCCCCTGGGCCGGCTTCGGGGTGGTCGTGCTCGTGCTCATCCGCGACCGGCAGCGCTCGCCGATCGTCGCGGCCTGGCGACGCGGCCGGGCGCTGTGGATCGCCTCGCTGGCGGTCTCGGCCGCCTGGGCCGCGGCCTACCTGGCCACGCGCACCAGCCCCCCGTCGTCCGGGGGAGGCGTCGACGACGTCGTGGAGACGGTCGTGGCCGGCTTCCGCGTGCTCGCCGCCTCGGTGCTGGGTGGCCCGTCCGGCTGGTGGAACGTCCGCCCGGCCTCCCCCGCCGCCCTCTACATGCCGGACTGGACGGTCCACGTGGGCGCGCTCCTGCTGCTCGCCGCCTTCGTGTGGACGTGCGTGCGCCGGCGCGGCGCGGCCGCCGTGTGGGCGCTGTTCCTCGTCGTGCCGACCGCGGGGCTGGTGCTGGCGGGCATCGGGCGCGGGGGGCTCGGCCTGGGCAGCGTCGCCCCCCTGGCCTGCCGTTACTTCCCCGTCGAGGCCGTGCTGCTCCCCGTCGCCGGCGCGCTGCTGGCCACGCTGCCGCCTCGTCGTGGCGACGGAGGCACCGGCGGCGGAGGCACCGGCGACGGAGGTACCGGGGGCCGGGCAGGACGGAGGCCGCTGGCCGTGGGGATCACCGCCGTGGCCACGCTGGCGTTCGTGGTCGCCGCGGTGATGTCCACGCTCGAGCAGGCCCGGGCGTGGCAGGCCGACCGCACGGGCGAGTACCTGGCGGTCGCCCGCGAGTCGCTGGCCGCCGCCGGCTCGGCTCCCATGCTCGATCAGCAGTTCCCCGAGGACATCATCCCGCCGCTGGCGTACCCGACGAACCTGTTCTCGGTGATGCTGTCGCCGCTGGAGGACCGTCCTCCCTTCACCAGCTGGACCAGCGAGCTGCGGGTGCTCGACGAGGCCGGGAACCTGCGCCCCGCGGACGTGGTCCCCGGCTATCCCCTCGCCGCGGGGCCGGATCCGGCCTGCGGATGGCCGGTCGCTCCCGGGGCCGGGACCGCGATCGCACTCGACGGCGCGGCGGTCCTCTGGGACTGGACGGCACGGCTGGACTACACCGCCGACCGGGCGGGCTCGATCACCGTCGCGCTCGGTCCGGGCGAGCCCGTCCGCGCCGAGGTCGCAGCGGGCAGCAACACCGTCTTCGTGCGGGTGCCCGGCGAGGGGTCGACGCTGCAGATCACCTCGCAGACGCCCGGCCTCACACTGTGCGTCCAGGCGGGCGTCGTCGGCGAGGCAGTGCCGAGGTGACCGGCGGCGCATCCCTCACCCGGGCCCGGGACACCGGGCTGGCGGTCACCGCTCCCCCGCCGAGGTCGCGCGTGGGCGGCCGCTGGGTGCTGTGGGTGGCGGCGCTGCTGATCGTCTCCCAGCTGGGGCTGCGCGGCTGGCTGGTCGCCCAACGGCACTACTACGCCGACGACCTCAGCCTCCTCGACCTCGCCGACCGGTACCCGCTGTGGTCCCCGTCGTTCCTGCTCTACGACTTCATCGGTCACCTCATGCCGGGCGCCTTGTTCGTCGGCGGGGTGGTCGAGCGCGTGGCGCCGCTGGAGTGGTGGCCGGCCGCGACCTCGTTGATCGTCCTGCAGGCGCTGGCGTCGGTGGCGCTGCTGCGGATGCTGTGGGTGCTGCTCGGGAACCGCCCGGTGCTGCTCGTGCCGCTGACCGTCGGCCTGTTCAGCCCCGTGACGCTGGGCTCGACGTCCTGGTGGGTGGCGGCCCTCAACTCCATGCCCCTGCAGATCGGGCTGGCCTGGCTGGTGGCCGACGCCGTGCGACTGGTGCAGACCGGACGCCGCCGTCACGCGGTCAGCGGCACGGTGGCCGTCGCCTTCGCGCTCGCCTTCTACATCAAGGCGGTGCTGCTGCCGCCGATCGCGTTCGCCGTGGTCGCCGTCGTCCTGCTCCGGGACGGCTCGCGCGCCCCGATCCGCGACTCGCTGCGCCGCGGCTGGGTGCTGTGGTCGGGCACGGTCCTGGTGCTCGGCGTCTGGGCGGTCACGTACCTGCAGACGCGCACGGGCGACCCGATGTACGACGGCGATGCCGGTGAGGTCCTCCGGACCGTCGCCACCGGCTTCGAGGGGCTGGCACCGGCAGTCCTGGGCGGTCCGTTCACCTGGGAGTCCGGCGCGGGTGCGCCGGTGGCCTGGCCGCCGACGTGGGCGGTGGTGATCGGCGGAACGGCGGCGTTGCTCGCGTGCGTGTGGACGTCGATCCGTCTGCGGGGCGCGGTGGCCGTCTGGGCGCTGGTGGTCGGAACCGTCGGGTCCGGTCTGCTCATGGCCGCGCTCGGGCGGTCGGGCGCCGGATGGGGTCACGTGCTCCCCTTGGCGTACCGCTACTTCCCGGCCGAAGCCGTGGTGCTCCCCGCCGCCATCGCGCTGCTGGCGTCGCTCCCCGCCCGGCGCCCGCGCCCCGGGGTCCAGGGCGGGGACGGGGGTCCGCGGAGCGGGCGCCGGTGGCACGTGCCGGTCGTCGTCGTCCTGACCGCGGGCTTCGTCCTGGGCTCGGTGGTGTCCACGGTCAGCCACAACCGGGCGTGGCAGGAGCAAGGGACCGGGGACTACCTGGACACCGCCCGCGCCTCGCTGGCTGCTGCCGGACCGGAGCCGCTGCTGGACCAGGCCGTACCGACCGACGTGATGTGGGGGCTGAGTGCTCCGGCCAACCGGAGCTCGCGGATGTTCGCGTCGCTGGACGACCGGCCGCCGTTCGCGCCCTGGACGACCGAGCTGCGCATGCTCGACGACACGGGACGGCTGCGGCCGGCCCAGGTCGTCCCCGGCCCGCGCGTGGTCGACGGCCCCGTTCCCGGCTGCGGCTGGACCATCGGCGCGGACGACGCCACGGCGGTCGCGCTGCAGGGGCCTCTGCCGGATGCCGAGTGGACGGCGGAGCTGCGCTACGCCGCCGACCGCGACGGCTCCCTCACCGTCTCGCTGGGCCCCGGCGAGGAGGTCCGGGCACCCGTTCGGGCGGGCACGGGGACGCTCTACCTCCGCCTCGACGGCGGAGGAGCGACGCTGCGGATGACCACGCAGGAGCCGGACACCGGCCTGTGCGTCACCGGCGGCGTCGTCGGCAGCATCGCCCTCCGCTGACCGACCGCGCTTCCGCGTTCATAGGCCCGGCAGGTAGCGCTGCAGCTCGAAGGGCGTCACGTTGCGCCGGTAGGAGTTGAACTCCTCCCACTTGTTGCGGAGGAAGAACTCGAACACGTGCTCGCCCAGGGTCTCGGCCACCAGCTCGCTGCTCTGCATCGCGCTCAGCGCCTCGCCGAGGGAGACCGGCAGGTCCTCGTAGCCGGCGGCGCGGCGCTCGGTGTCGGTGAGCGACCACACGTCGTCCTCTGCCTCCTGAGGCAGCTCGTACCCCTGCTCGATGCCCTTCAGCCCCGCGGCGAGCAGCATGGCGAAGGTGAGGTAGGGGTTGCAGGCGGAGTCCGGCGAGCGGACCTCCACACGGGCCGACTGCGCCTTGCTGGGCTTGTACTCGGGCAGCCGCACGAGCGCCGAGCGGTTGGCCCGGCCCCAGGTGGCCGCGGTCGGGGCCTCCGTCCCGGCCAGCAGCCGTCGGTAGGAGTTCACCGTCTGGTTGGTGACCGCGGTCATCTCGCGGGCGTGGGTGAGCAGCCCGGCGATGAACTGCTTGCCCGTCGTCGACAGCCGCATCGGGTCGGCCGGGTCGTGGAAGGCGTTGCGGTCGCCCTCGAACAGCGAGAGGTGGGTGTGCATCGCCGAGCCGGCGAGCTCGGTGAACGGCTTGGGCATGAACGTGGCGTGCACCCCCTGCGCCAGCGCCACCTCCCGGACGACGTGCCGCAGCGTCATGATGTTGTCCGCCATCGACAGGGCGTCGGCGTAGCGCAGGTCGATCTCCTGCTGGCCGGGAGCGACCTCGTGGTGGCTGAACTCCACCGAGATGCCCATGGCCTCGAGCGCGAAGACCGCCTCCCGGCGGAAGTCGTGCGCCACGTTGTGCGTGGACAGGTCGAAGTAGCCACCGTTGTCGGCCGGCTGGGGCGGCGTGCCGTCCGAGGGCAGGTCCTTGAGCAGGAAGAACTCGATCTCGGGGTGCGTGTAGAAGGTGAAGCCCATGTCCGAGGCCTTCGCCAGGGCCCGGCGCAGCACGTGCCGCGGATCGGCCCACGACGGCGAGCCGTCGGGCAGCGTGATGTCGCAGAACATCCGCGCGGTGTCGCTGGCCCGGCCCTCGCGGCCGGGCATCACCTGGAAGGTGCCGGGGTCGGGCTTGGCGAGCATGTCGGACTCGTAGACGCGAGCGAAGCCCTCGATGGCCGAGCCGTCGAAGCCGATGCCCTCGGCGAAGGCCGCCTCGATCTCCGCCGGCGCCACCGCCACCGCCTTGAGGTAGCCCGAGACGTCGGTGAACCAGAGCCGCACGAACCGGATGTCGCGCTCTTCCAGGGTGCGCAGGACGAACTCCTGCTGTCGATCCATGCTCGCCATGATCGCGTCCGCTCGTTTCCGGGATGTGACGTCGCTGCCGGGGCGTCCCCAGCCTGCCCCCTCGGAGGGAGCCGTACACGGCCAATCCCCCTGGCGGGCCCGCGTGTCGTGCGCTGGCCCCGGCCCGGCCGCCCGATGTCAGCGTGATCATCCGGACAGGTGCCCGCCTGGCCGTCCGCCCGGCCCCGAGACCAGACTGTGCGGCGTGAGCGATCAACGGCCGGTGCAGATGCGGGTGGCGATGGCCCAGGTGGACACCCGGGTCGGCGACCTCCAGGGCAACAGCGACCTCGTGGTGCGGTGGACCGCCGCGGCGGCCGCGGAGGACGCGCACCTCGTGGTCTTCCCCGAGATGACGCTGACCGGCTACCCGCCGGAAGACCTCGTCCTGCGGGAGTCCTTCGCGCGCGCCAGCGAGCGCACGCTGGTCGAGCTGGCGGCCACCCTCGCCGACCGGGGGCTGGGCGGGATCGCCGTCGTCGTCGGGTACCTCGCGCACACGCAGGGCGCAGGGCCGGCCCCGGTCGACCAGATCCCGGCCGACGAGGACCGCCCGGGGGACGCCAACCCGCGCCGGGGGGCACCGCGCAACGCCGCGGCGCTCCTGTTCGGCGGCGAGGTCGTCGCCCGGTACTACAAGCGGCACCTGCCCAACTACGGCGTCTTCGACGAGGCGCGGTACTTCGTGCCCGGCACCGAGCTGCCGGTGGTGCGACTGCACGGCGTCGACGTCGCGCTGACCGTGTGCGAGGACCTCTGGGTGGAGGGCGGTCCCTGCGGGGTCGCCGGGCAGGCCGGGGTCGACCTGGTCGTCTCCCCCAACGCCTCGCCGTACGAGCGGGCCAAGGACGACCTGCGGCTGCCGCTGGTCCGCCGCCGCGCAGCCGAGGCGCGCGCGGCGATCCTCTACTGCAACCAGGTCGGTGGTCAGGACGAGCTGGTCTTCGACGGCGACTCGATGGCCGTCGCCCCCGACGGCACGCTGCTGGCCCGCTCCCCCCAGTTCGTCGAGCACCTGGCGACCGTCGACCTCGACCTGGACCCGTCGTCCGTGCCGGAGCGCATCGAGGGCCGCGTCGGGCCGATGACCGTCACCCGGCACGTCGTGTCCGAGCAGCCGGTGCCCGCGTTCGACCGGCGCCCCTCGACGGTGGTCGAGCCGCTCAGCGACTGCGAGGAGGTGTGGCGCGCGCTGGTCCTCGGCCTGCGCGACTTCATCGACAAGAACGGCATGCCCTCGGTCGTGCTCGGCATGTCCGGGGGCATCGACTCGGCCGTCGTCGCCGCGCTCGCCGTCGACGCCCTGGGCGCCGACCGGGTGCACGGGGTCGGGTTGCCGTCGAAGTGGTCCAGCGAGCACTCGCTGTCCGACGCCGAGGACTCCGCCCGCCGCCTGGGCATGCACTACTCGGTCGTCCCGATCGGGCCGATGGTCGACGCGTACGAGGCGTCGGTCGAGCTGTCCGGCGTGGCCGCGGAGAACCTGCAGGCGCGGGTGCGCGGCACCCTGCTCATGGGGCTGTCCAACCAGCACGGGCACCTGCTGCTGGCCACGTCCAACAAGAGCGAGGTGGCCGTCGGCTACTCCACGCTCTACGGCGACGCGGCCGGCGGGTTCGCGCCGATCAAGGACGTGCCCAAGACCCTGGTCTGGGATCTGGCCCGCTGGCGCAACGCGCACGCCCGCGACCGCGGCGAGACCGAGCCGATCCCGCAGAACTCGATCGACAAGCCGCCCTCGGCCGAGCTCGCCCCCGGGCAGGTCGACAGCGACTCACTGCCCTCCTACGAGGTGCTGGACGCGGTCATCGCCGACTACGTCGACCGCGACCTCGGCATGGCGGAGCTGCTGGAGCGCGGCCACGACCCCGACATCGTGGCCCGCGTGCTGCGGTTGATCGACACGGCGGAGTTCAAGCGCCGCCAGTCGGCTCCCGGTACCAAGATCAGCCTCAAGGCGTTCGGCCGCGACCGGCGGCTGCCCGTGACCAACCGGTGGCGGGAGACCCTGCCGAACGTGCGCGAAGGAGCTCAGGAATGACGGAGTCGGTGCTGTACGGCGGCAAGTCGACGTCGCGGGTGCGCATCCACCACCTGCAGTCGGCCAAGGAGCGGGGCGAGAAGTGGGCGATGCTCACCGCCTACGACACCTACAGCGCGGCCATCTTCGAGGAGGCCGGCATCCCGGTCATGCTCGTCGGTGACTCCTCGGGCAACGTCGTCCTCGGGCACAGCAGCACGGTGCCGGTGACGGTCGAGGACCTCCTGCTGATGACCAAGGCCGTCACCCGCTCCACCACGCGCGCGCTGATCGTGGCCGACCTGCCCTTCGGCTCCTACGAGTCGAGCCCGCAGCAGGCGTTCGACACCGCCGTCCGGATGATGAAGGAGGGCGGTGCGCAGGCGGTCAAGCTCGAGGGCGGCGTCCGCGTGGCCCCGCAGATCCGCCTGCTGCACGACGCCGGCATGCCGGTCATGGCGCACATCGGGTTCACGCCGCAGAGCGAGCACGCCCTCGGCGGGTTCCGGGTGCAGGGCCGCGGGGCCGGTGCCGAGCGGCTGCTCGCCGACGCCCGGGCGGTGCAGGAGGCCGGCGCGTTCGCCGTCGTCCTGGAGATGGTGCCCGCGGCGATCGCCGCCGAGGTGACCAAGGAGCTGTCCATCCCCACGATCGGCATCGGCGCCGGGGTGGACTGCGACGCCCAGGTGCTGGTGTGGCCGGACATGGCCGGGCTCAACGGTGGCCGGGTGCCGAGGTTCGTCAAGAAGTACGCCGACCTGCGCGGCGAGCTGCTGCGCGCGGCGCAGGAGTTCGCCGACGACGTGCGCGGCGGCGCCTTCCCCGGCCCCGAGCACTCCTTCGAGTAGCCGCTCAGCCCGTAGCCGATGGCGTTCAACCCGATCGCCGTCCCGTACACCCCCAGCTGCGTCTCGGCGGCGCGGACGTCGAGCCCGAGCGGTGCGAAGACGTAGTGCCCGAGGAAGCCGCCCTCGTAGGGCTCCGCCCGGCACGTTCCCGCAGCGCCAGCTCGAGATCGGTGAGGGGGCAGTCGGCGCCGGCCAGGTTGACGGCGAGGATCGCCAGCGCCACCGGCGCGTGGAGCAGGACGAGCCGGGGCCACCGGACCGCGAGCAGCGCGCCGGTGAGCATGAGGTCGAGTACCGCGCACCACTCGTCCCCGCACCGAGCGGCGAGTCCGTCCACTCCTTCGAGTAGTCCTGGCGGCGGGCGTACGCGGGCGCGCGACTCCGCCTCCTAGCGTCGCGGACGTGACCACCGAGGACGTGGCCGGCCGCGAGGCGGACATCCCGCTGCTGCGGCCGTCGGGGCGGGCCTACCTGTGGGCGGTGCTGGTCAACGCGCCCTTCTCCATCGGGATCACCGCGCGCAACGTGTCCGAGGGCCGGACCTCCTGGGTGGTCCACGTCGTCAGCATCGGCGGCACGCTGGCCGTCGCCGGCGTCCTGCTGCTGCTCTTCTTCCGGCTCGCCCACGTGCGCACCGCGGACGGCGCACTGCTCAAGCGCAACCTCCTCGGCGTGGTGCGCCGGGTGCCGCACGACGCGATCGCCTCGGTGCTGGTCGTCCCCTGCTACCGGCGCCTGCGCGCTCCGGACACGACGCTGCTGTCCTTCCTGGACGCGGACGGGCGGGCGCTGCTGCGGCTGGACGGTCTGCACTGGGACTCCGCCCAGCTGCGGTCGCTCGCCTACGCGACCGGCACCCCGGTCACCGAGCTCGACGGCATCGTGACCCGGGCCCGGCTCCGGGCGAGCCACCCGTACGCCATCAACTGGGCCGAGCGGCACACCGTCGCCCTGTACTGGGTCACCGGCATCGCCTCCGTGGCCATCGTGGGGGCGGCCATCGTCGCCACGTCCCTGGGCTGGTGCCGGCCGGACGGCTGCTGACCGCTGCGGTCCCACGCGACCCGGACGACCGGCGCGTCAGGCCGTCGCCGCGCGGAGGGTGTGCTCGAGCCGGTCGAGCAGGGCGTCGACCTGGTCCTCGTCGTAACCCCGGCCGCGGCCGAACGGCTCCGTGCGGAACCGGACATCGCGCACCTCGTCCGCGGTCAGCTGCGGAGCACGCCGCAGGGCGAGCGCGGTCAGGGCCTCGACCGCACGCCTCAGGAAGGCTTCCACCTCCACGGTGGAGTAGCCCTTCCTGCCCCAGCCCGGGCGGCCGAGCTGCACCGCCCGCAGCTCGTCGGCCGTCATCGCCGCGGCCGGATCAGACGTCGGTGACCCGGATGCCGGCGTGCACCTTGTAGCGGCGGTTCACCGACACCAGGTTGACCGTCAGCGCCTCGACCTGGCGGGCGTTGCGCAGCCGCCCGGCGTAGATGCCGCGCATCCCCGGCAACCGGCCGGCGAGCGCCTGCACGGTGTCCATGGAGGTGCGGTCGTCCCCGACGACCATCACGTCGCCGTCGATCGTCGGCTTGGACAGGTCCTCGAGCAGCCGGGCCGAGAGGTGGTGGAACGCCCCGACCACGTGCGAGTCGGGCAGCAGCGCGGCCGCCTGCTGCGCCACGCTGCCCTCCTCGACGTCGAGCACGTAGGCGCCGAGCTCGTCGAACCCCATGGGGACGACGCAGTCGACGACGATCTTGCCGGCCAGCGGCGCGGCGAGCTCGGCCACGGTCGCGGCGTGGCCGGCGAACGGAACGGCGATGATCACCAGGTCGGCGGCACCGGCCACGTCGGCGTTGGAGCCGCCCTGCACGGAGACCTCGACGCCGGCCGCGGCGGTCGCCGCACGGGTGGCGATCTCTGCGGCCACCTCGGCGGCGCGTTCGGCATCGCGCGAGCCCAGCAGGATCCGCTGACCCGCGGCGGCCAGGCGGACGCCGAGCCCCCGGCCCTGCGGCCCGGTGCCCCCGAGAATCCCGACGACCAGTTCCTCCACCGCACGACCTTCGGTCACGTCAGCCCCTTCCGCGGCGCCGGACGGCCCAGCACCCGCACCGATCATCCAGGGGGCCGGGGTGCGACCGTCAGTCGCCCTCCCACTTCCGGTTCTCCTCCTCGATCTGCTCCTCCCGCTCGGCGACCGAGGCGAGCGCGCGCTCGGCCTCCTCGCGCGTGGCGTACGGGCCGAGCCGGTGCCGCTCGGCGCAGCCGTCCCGGTCCTCGACGGCGCGGTGCTTCAGGCAGTAGAACCAGGGCCCTTCGGCCATGCGTGCCTCCTCCAGCTGGTCGTTCCCCCACTCTTCCACCGAGGGCAGGGTCCGGCCGACCGGACATGACGCAGGGAGATCCCCGAAATGCGGAGCGGTACGGCATCCTGCTGCAGTGATCGGCCCGCTCCTGCCCGCTGCCCACGTCCGTGCCGCTGAGGAGGAGAGCGAGCAGCGTCGACCCGCCGGGCTGGACTCCCGGGTGGCCGCGCTCTGCCTGGCGGCGCTCCTGCTGATCGGCGCGCTGATGGGGTCGCTGAACCTCCTCGTCGACGGGGTCCTGCGCGACGGTGCCGGCCGGTGGGCCTACGCGTCCACCATGCTGCTGCTGTTCGCACTGTCCGGGCACCTGGCGTACCGCGGCCGGGTCGGGCCGGCCTACACCTTCGGGCTGGTGCTCCTGGGCGACGTCATCTACCTGGTCGTCGTGCTCTGCATCCAGGACCCGCTGCGCTACGCGACACCGCTCATGCTGCTGTTCCCCGCACTCGCCGGCGCCTGGTTCCTCCCGTTGCGGCCGCTGTGCGTGCACATGGTGGCGACGACCGGGATCTGCCTGGCTGCCCTGTGGCCCAGCTACGACAGCGCCGTGGGTCTCGTCGTCCAGGCCGGGGTGAGCGCCGGCACCCTGAACGCCGCCGCGATGGGGGTGTTCCTGCTCCGGCGCCGGGTGCAGCGGCTGCTCGTGGCCACCGAGACCATCAGCCACCAGGACGAGCTGACCGGCCTGTACAACCGCCGGTACCTGGTCGAGCAGGCGCCCCGGCTGTGGCGCCAGGCCCGACGCGACGGCGCCCAGCTCAGCGCCATGGTGCTGGACCTGGACCACTTCAAGCGGCTCAACGACGAGTTCGGGCACGCGGTCGGCGACTCGGTCCTGCGCGCGGTGGCCCGGTCGCTGTCCGGCGCCGTCCGCCCGGCGGACCTGCTGGCCCGGACCGGCGGGGAGGAACTCGTGGTCCTCGGCTCGGTGGGCGTCGTCGCGGAGGGACGCCGGCTCGCCGAACGGCTCCGCCTGGCGGTCGCCGGTGCCCGCAGCGAGGACGGCCACGCGGTGACCGCCTCGGTCGGGATCGCCGTCGCGCGGCCGGTGGAGGGCGAGGACCCGGTCGCGGCGCTCTGGCGGCTGGTCGACCGCGCCGATGCCGCCATGTACGTCGCGAAGCGCAGCGGCCGCGACCGCGTCGCCCTCGCGGACCGGCCGAGGTCTCGCGCAACCCTCGCGGAGGCGGCGACCTGGCAGCGCGGGCACGCGGCCGGCCCGGTCGCACGGCCGGGGACCTCCCGAGCGGTGGGTTCGGCGGATCTCTGATTCGCTGAGGGCGTGTCCCCCGCCCAGCCCGACCCGACGCGGACGGTGCCCCTGCCGCTGCGCGAGCAGGCCGCCGTCCGCGACCGGTGGCTGACCCAGCGGCTGCTGGACCTGCTCCCCGACCTCATGGACGGCGCCGGCATCGACCTGTGGATCGTGGCCGGGCGGGAGTACAACGAGGACCCGGTGCTGGCCACCCTGCTGCCGGCGGCCTGGCTGTCGGCCCGGCGGCGCACCGTGCTGCTGCTGCACCGCAGCGACGACGGCGTCACCCCGGTCGCGGTCTCGCGCTACCCCGTCGGCCAGTTCGTGCCTGCTGCGGCCGAGGAGGCGGCCGGTGCCGCGACCGAGTGGGACGAGGTGCGGCGCTTCGTCGACCAGGCACGGCCGGCTCGGATCGGCGTCGACGTGTCGGCCGACTTCGCGCTCGCCGACGGCCTGTCGCACACCGAGCACGGGCAGCTGGTCGAGGCCCTGGGCCACCACGCCGATCGCCTGGTGCCGGCCGAACGGCTGGTGGTCGGCTGGCTGGAGACCCGGCTGCCGGAGGAGATCGCCGCCCTGCACGCGCTCAACCGGCTCGCCCACGACGTGATCGCGGAAGCCTTCACCACCGCCGTCGTCCCCGGGAGCACGACGGCGATCGACCTCGCCTGGTGGCTGCGCCAGCGGTTGCACGACCTGGGTGTCGAGCCCTGGTTCCAGCCGTCGGTGACCCTGCAGCGGGCCGGCGTCCCGCTGGTCGAGCAGAGCGGGGCGCTGCTGCCCGCGGTCGCCTACGACGCCGTCGTCCAGCCGGGCGACCTGGTGCACTGCGACATCGGGCTGACCAGCCTCGGGTTGCACACCGACACCCAGCGCAACGCCTACGTGCTGCGCCCGGGTGAACGCGCAGCCCCCGACGGCCTCGGCGAACTGCTCGACGCGGGCAACCGGATGCAGGACCTCACCACCACGGAACTGCTGCCCGGCCGGACGGGCAACGAGGTGCTGGCGGCCGCGCGGTCCGCCGCGGCCGCCGAGGGCATCGACGCCGACGTCTACTCCCACCCGGTGGGCGCGCACGGCCACGGCGCGGGGCCGGCCATCGGCCACTGGGACGACCAGGGCGACCTCCCCGGCGCCGGGGAGTACGCGGTGCACACCGACACCGTCTACGCCCTGGAACTGGCCGTCCGCCGTCCGGTGCCCGAATGGGGCGGGCAGTGCGTCCGCATGGGCCTGGAGCAGGGCATCGCGCTGACCACGGCCGGTGTCGAGTACCTCGACCGCCGGCAGACCGAGCTCGTCCTCATCCCGGCCGGCTGACCGCCGCAGCGGCCGGCCGGGTTCGGCTACTTCTTCGACTTCTTGGTGCGGGCGTCCGCGGTCTTCTTGGTGCTGGCCTTCTGGATCGCGTCGACCAGCTGCTTCTTCTTCATCGTCGACCGGCCCGAGATGTCCAGCTTCTTGGCCAGGTCGTAGAGGTGGGACTTGGACGCGTTGGCGTCCACCCCGCCCTTGGTCTCCCGGTTCGTGTCCCGGCCACCCTTGGCCTGCGCGTCCGAGGGGCCCTTCTTGCCCTTCTCCTTGCGCTCCCAGTGGTCGCCCACCTTCTCGAAGGAGTGCTTCACCGCGGCCCACGCGACCTGGTTGGCGCGCCGCTCGTCGCCGTACTCGTCGACGGCGGAGTCGTGCGCCTTGGCGAAGGTGCGCTGGGCCTTCTTCGGCGACCGCTGCAGCGTGCTGGGCAGCTCCGACTTCTTGGCGTCGCCCTTCTTCGTGGTCTTCGGCATGACCTCTCCTCCTCGGGTGTCGCTCCTCGCCCTACCCGGGCGGCCGGCCATGATCACATCGACGCTCACCCGATCGTGCTCAGCCCGCCAGGAACGGGATCAGCGCGGCCGCCAGCTCCTGCGGGGCCTCCTCGGCCATGTGGTGCCCGCTGTCGAGGGGCCCGCCGCCGCGCAGGTCGGTCGTCCAGTCCGCCCAGATCCGCAGCGGGTCGCCGACCAGCTCCTCCAGGTCGTCCCGGGCGGACCACAGCACCAGCGTCGGGCAGCCGACCCGGCGACCGGCCGCGCGGTCCGCCTCGTCGGCCGCCCGGTCGACGCCGAGCCCGGCGCGGTAGTCCTCGAGCATGGCGTGCACGGTGGCCGGGTCGCGGATGGCGGCGAGGTGGTCGGCGTGGTTCTCCTCCCCCATGGCCTCCGCCCGCCCGGGGGCCGAGGAGCCGTACCAGGCCTCGGGATCGGCGGAGATGGCCCGTTCGGGCTTCCCGGGCTGGGCGAAGAAGAACCAGTGCCACCAGGCGGTGGCGAAGCGGGCGTCGGCGCGTTCCAGGTGCTCGACGATCGGGATGCAGTCGAGCGCGGCCAGGTGCGTGACGGCCTCCGGGTGGTCCAACGCCGTCCGCAGGGCGACGTAGCTGCCGCGGTCGTGGCCGACGACGGCGAACCGCTGGTGGCCGAGCGCCCGCATCAGCGCGACGACGTCGCCGGCCAGGGCCCGCTTCGAGTACGGGGCGTGGTCCGGTGTGGACGGCGGCGTGGCGCTCCGGCCGTAGCCGCGCAGGTCGGGGCAGACGACGGTGTGCCCGGCGGCGACGAGCAGGGGCGCCACCCGGTGCCAGGTCGTGTGCGTGCGCGGATGCCCGTGCAGCAGCACCACCGGTGGGCCGCCACCGCCCACCCGGACCCGCAGGTCGACGCCGTCGCCGACGTCGACCCGCGACTCCTCGAAGCCGGCGAAGAATGCCGGCGCCTGCTCTCGTGCCGTCAGGGCTGGTCGGCGGTCTCGGCCGACTGCCGGTGGCCGCCCTGGGCGTCGTCGGGATCGGTGTTGACCGTCCGCTCCTCCGACTCGGCGAGGATGATCTCGGCGGCCACCTGCTCCATGCCGCTGCCCCGCAGGTCGGACTCCTCGGGCAGGAGTTCGGCCCGGCTCCCGATGTTGGCCTCCGTCACGTTGGCCAGGGCCTCGGGGCTCGGCTCCTTCTGCGTGGTCACGTCAGAACCGCTGCTGCTCGGTGCCGATGCCCAGGGCGCGGGCGACGTCCTGGATGTTCTCGAACTGCTCGCCGGCGGGGAGCCGGCGCAGGTCGGCGAGCACGCGGTCGGGCGGGGTGCCCTCCTGGGCCTTGGCGATGAGCTGGTCGCGGTCGGCCGGCCACACCTCCTTGCCCAGGGACTCGGCGAGCGCCGCGCGGCGCTCGATGTCACCCTCGTCGGTGCCGGGCGAGGTGGCGGCCTGGTGCGGGTCGGTCACGGGATCTCCTTCTGCGGATGGTGCGGGGTCACTGGTTCGACGACGTCGAGTCGTCGGTGTAGCGGAGGACGGCGGCGACCGACTGCTCCGGGAGCGCGGCCTGCGGCACGACGACCAGACCGGCGGCGGAGGCCACGGCCGCGGCGACGAGGGCACTGGTGGCCGGGACCACCTGGCCGTGCACCCCGAGTGCGTCCATGTCGTGCTGGTCGACGCCCAGCTCCAGGGGGCCGTTGCCCACCAGCAGCGTGGCGTCGGCGTCGAACGGATCGGCGAGCAGCAGGGTCTCGACCTGGCCCTTGCGCAGCGCCTCCACGACGGCCGGCGTACCGGTGACCGCGAGTCCGTGGGCGCCGGCGGCCTGGATCTGCTCGACCGCCCGCGCGATGTCCCGGGCCTCGTGCTCGGCGACGAGCTCGGCGGTCCGCCGGGTCACGGGTTCGCGGTCGGCGCCCGCCGCGCGTCCGCCCTCCTCGATGGAGACCACGAGATCCGCCCACGCGGCGGCCGCCTTGTCGGAGAAGATCTGGCGGGCCCGCACGTCGCCGGCGACGAGGACGAAGCGCACGGGCTGGCGGCGGATCAGCGCGTCGACCGCGTCGGCCACCCGCCCGAGGTTCTCCTCCCACTGGTTCTCGGCGGTGTGCATGTAGGTGTTGTGCGCCCAGCCGCCGACCTTCACCTTGCGCATGTGGAAGTCGTCGCCCTCCACCTGGTCAACCTCCGCCGGCTGACCGGAGTCGCTGACGGTGATGATGTCGGCGCCGACGCGATCGGCGATCACGACGATGTGCGGGATCCGCGCGGCGAGCTGGCGCAGCAGCGGCAGGACGTCGGGGTGCGGCGACCAGGAGGCGAACTCCTGCGCCGGGGCGTCGGCCAGAACCTCGTCGAGGACGACCGACCCGTCGGCGGCGGCGACGACGGCCCGTCCACGGAGCGTGCCTGCCTCGCCGCCGTCGTTGCCCTCGAGCAGCCGTCCGCGCACCGCCTCGACGACGGCTTCGGGAGCGCCCTGTTCGGTGAGTTGCTCGGCGAGGGCCCGGACGCGCAGCTCGAGCTCGGCGTCGGCGTTCTCGGTGGTGTGGGTGACGTCGGCGCAGACGGTGGCGTACGGACCGGGGGCGGCGAAGACCGGCTCCAGGAAGGACACGTTCATGGTGGGGAGGCAACTCCTCGGTAGATCTCGGAGACGTGGCGGCCGCTGTGCGGACCGCGACGTCGTCGTGTTCGCCGCCTACCCACCGACCCGGACCTCACACCCGGTGTCGATGGCAGGGGCCGGGGGTAGGCGCCTGGCATGACCGAGCACGACCAGTTGCCGATTCCCGACTACGACCAGCTGCCGGCGGGAGCCCTGACCTCGCGGATCCGGACCTTGGACGCCGAGGGCCTCCAGACGTTGCTCGACTACGAACAGGGGCACGCGAACCGCATCCAGGTGGTGCAGACCATGAAGAACCGGCTGGCGTCGCTGAAGGAGGGCGCGCAGCCCTCCGGTGGCGACCCGGCCGCGCCCGCCGCCGACGATCCGCAGCACGCGGCCGGGGGGTCCAAGGTGTCCGAGGCGACCACCGGGCCCGCCATGAACCCGCCGTCCCAGGGCGACCCGACCAACCCCGCCCAGCCCCGCTCCACCGGCTGACGTCCGCGACGGCTCGGGACGGCACCTGGTGGTGTCGTCCCGAGCCGTCGGCCGACGTCCCGTGGTCAGCCGCTGAAGGCCTCGGCGATGTCCATGACAGCCGGGCCGAGCAGCACGATGAAGAGCGTCGGCAGGATGCACAGGATGAGCGGGAAGATCACCTTCACGGGGATCTGCATCGCCTTCTCCTCGGCGCGCTGACGCCGCTTGAGCCGCATCTCGGCCGCCTGGGTGCGCAGCACGTCGGCGATGGAGACGCCGTACTGGTCGGCCTGCACGACGGCCCGGATGAACCGGCGCAGGTCGGCCACCCCAGTTCGCTCCGCGAGCGCCAGATAGGCGTCCCGCCGCGGCTGGCCGACGGCGATGTCCTGCAGGGTGCGGACCAGCTCCTCGGCGAGCGGGCCCTTGCCGTTGTCGCCGGCCCGCGCCATGGCTGACTCGAAACCGAGTCCCGCCTCCACGGCGATCGTCATCTGGTCGAGCGTGTCGGCCAGTTCGAGGGCGATCGCCTCCTGCCGCTCCTGCCCGCGGCTGTACAGCAGCAACTCGGGGAGGAAGTAGCAGACGACGGTTCCGAGGATCGCGACGCCGCCGGTCAGCGGACCCGGGGAGGACGCCGCGACGAACAACCCGACAGCCGCCGCCACCAGGCCCAGGACGAGCTTGGCCGCCACCAGCTTGGGCACCGGCCACGCCGCCGGCCGGCCTGCCCGGCCGGCCAGGCGGTCCAGCCGGGTGACCGTCCCGCGCGGGGTCAGCCCCCGGACGAGTCGGGACAGCGGGCCAGGACCGGTCCGGACCACCGAACCGGTCGGGCCGGGCGCCACGATGCCGCGCACGAGGTTCTCGCGGGCCTGGACGCTCGCGGCGCCCGCGCCGGAGAACAGCGACCAGCCCAGCACCGGCAGCGCAGCGCAGACGGCGACCGCGGCGAGGAGCACGGGAACGGGAACGGTGGTCATCAGAACGTGATCGCCACGGTCTTCTTGAGCCACAGGGCCCCGACGAGGAGCATCACGGCCGCCGCCGCCAGCATCCCGTAGCCGACGACGCTCTCGGTGAACTTCGCCAGGTACTCCGGGTTGGTGACCGAGAGGAATCCGGTCACGCCGAAGGGCAGCGCCATCAGGACGGTCGCCGAGAGCTTGCCCTCGGCCGACAGCGCCTTCACCTGGCGGCGGATGGCGTTGCGCTCGCGGATGGTGGTGCCGACCGCGTCGAGGACCTCGGCGAGGTTGCCGCCGACCTCGCGGTGGATGGCGATCGCCTGCGCGACCCAGGTGAAGTCGTCGCTGCCCATCCGCGCGGCGACCTCGTCCAGGGCGTCGTTGAGGTCGCGGCCCACGCGGGTCTCGTTGACGATCCGGGAGAACTCCTCCGACGTCGGCGACTCGGCCTCGTGCGACACCGAGTCGACCGCCCGCAGCAGGCTGTGCCCCGCACGCAGGCTGCTCGCCATCAGCTGGAGCGAGTCGTCGAGCTGGTCGGCGAAGGCGGCCTGCCGCCTGCCCGCGCGGAAGCCGAGCAGCAGCTTGGCGCCGAACGGGACGAGCGCCAGGGCGAGCAGCGCCAGCAGCGGGCCACCGAGCAGGGCGCCGATCACCATGCCGAGGACCGTGGTGAGCCCGACGGCGAGGACGAAGTTCGGCAGCGTCGTCGACATGCCGGCGCGATCCAGCGCCGCCGCGCCGGCGGCCAGCCGGCCCCGCTTGAGAAGCGCCTTCTCCACGGCCGCTCCGGCGGCGGCACCCGCACCGGCCAGCGCCGACGTGGGGGGCGCCATCGACGGGTCGAGCCGGCTCAGCGGCACCCGCGACGGGCCGGCCGGGAGGACGACGAGGGTCACGATCAGTGCCGCCGCCGCGAACGCGCCCGTGCCGAGGGCGAGGAGGACCGTGGACACGGTCACCACCTCGTGGCCGCGGCCGGCACGACAGCACCGAAGACACGCGGCGAGACCCTGATGCCGAGGTCGTCGAACTTGTCGGTGAACCGGGGGCGGACCCCGGTGGGCACGGGCTTGCCGAGGAACCTGCCGTGCGCGTCCACGCCGGCGGCGTAGTCGAAGAGGAAGGCGTCCTGCAGGGTCACCGTCTCGCCCTCCATGCCCTGGACCTCGGTCACGTGGGTGACGCGGCGGGTGCCGTCGCGCAGCCGGGTGATCTGGACGACGACGTCGACGGCCGAGGCGATCTGCTCGCGGATGGCGCGCAGCGGCAGGTCCATGCCGGCCATGAGCACCAGGGTCTCCAACCGCGCGATCGCGTCGCGAGGGGTGTTGGCGTGGACGGTGGACAGCGAGCCGTCGTGGCCGGTGTTCATCGCCTGGAGCATGTCCAGCGACTCCCCGCCGCGGCACTCGCCCACCACGATGCGGTCGGGCCGCATGCGGAGGGAGTTGCGGACCAGGTCGCGGATGCTGATGGCGCCCTTGCCCTCGATGTTGGGCGGCCGGGACTCGAGCCGGACGACGTGGTCCTGCTGGAGCTGAAGCTCCACCGCGTCCTCGATGGTGACGATCCGCTCGCCCTCGGGGATGAACGAGGAGAGCACGTTGAGCAGCGTCGTCTTCCCGGTACCGGTACCGCCGGAGACGATCACGTTCAGCCGCGCCTCGACACAGGCGTTCAGGAGCTCGGCCATCTCCGGCGAGAGGGTCCCGAAGTTGATCAGGTCCTCGACGGTGAACGGGTCCTTGGAGAACTTGCGGATGGTGAGCGTGGAGCCGCTGAAGGCCAGGGGCGGGATGATCGCGTTCACGCGGGAGCCGTCCGCGAGCCGGGCGTCGACCAGCGGGGAGGACTCGTCGATCCGTCGTCCCACCCGGGAGACGATGCGGTCGATGACCCGCCGGAGGTGCTCCTCGGAGGTGAACCGCGTGGCGGTGCGCTCCAGCCGGCCGCTGCGCTCCACGTAGATGGCGTCCGGCCCGTTGACCATGATTTCGCTGACCGCGTCGTCGTCCAGCAGCCGCTGCAGGGGTCCGTACCCGAGCACGTCGTCGGCCAGTTCGGCGGTCAGCCGCTGACGCTCCTCGCTGCTGAGCGGGACGTTCTCCTCCTCGACCACCTCGTCGAGCTCGCTGAGCACCACCGCACGCAGGGCGTCCTCGGCCATCGAGGGGTCGTTCATCCGGCTGCCCATGCGCTCGAACAGCGCCTTGCCGACCCGGTCCTTGAGCCGGGCCAGCGCATCGGTCGGCGGCCCGGACGCCGGTGCCACGACAGCACGGGGCTTGGGCAGGGCGCGGCCGGGGGCCACCGCGGGCGCCGCGGCCACCGGTGATGCTGCCGCCACCGGGTGGTCCGCGGCGGAGGCCGTCCCGGGCCCTCCCCGCGCGGCCTCCAGCCGCTGGGCGAGGTTCACGACGCAGCCCGGTGCTTGGCCCGGTAGCGACCGGTCTTCATCAGCGGAGTCGCCGCGAAGCGGGACACCAGCCGGCGCAGCTCGCGCACCATCGGGTCGCGGCGGCCACCACTGGCCAGGATGGGGACGCCCTGGTTGGTCGAGGCCGGCACGGTCTTCGACCGCGGCAGGACGACGTCCACACCGGTGCCGATCGTCGTCTCCACGTCGCGCACCGTCAGCCCGCCCTTGGGGTCGGCGAAGTTCATGACGACGTGCCGCCCCGCCGGGATCATGGCCAGCTCCCGCAGCACGTCGAGCTCCTTGCGCAGCCCACGGACGCCGGGCACGTCCATGCTCGTGAGCATGACGACGTCGGAGGCGCGGTCCAGCGCAGCCAGCGTCTGGTCCGACAGGCCGGGGGCGGTGTCGACGACGACGTACCGGAACTCGCGGGCCAGGGAGGCCAGGAGCCGGGTGACGTCGTCTCCGCTGACCGTGTCCCCGGCGGCAGGCGACTCCGCGCCGCAGACGGCGTACAGGCCGCTGGGGTGCTGGGTGAGGAAGGTCTTGAGGACCATCGTGTCCTCGCTCGCCGGGCCGTGGACGGCGTCGGGGAGCGTGTACTCGGGCACCAGACCCAGGGCCGACGCCACGTCGCCGAACTGCACGTCGAGGTCGACCAGCACCGTCGACTGCGGAGCCGCGGCGGTCAGCCCGATCGCCAGGTTGGTCGACACCGTCGTCTTGCCGACCCCGCCCTTGGGCGAGGCGATGGTGATGACCCGGCCGGCGTAGCGGTCGGTCTCGCTGGCCGGCCGCAGCACCCGCCGTCGCCCGGCGGCGGCGCGTCCCGCCCGCTCCACGGCCGCCGCGATCTCCTCGACGCCGGCCTCCGGCGGCAGCAGGTCACGGATGCCGGCGCGCATGGCCGCCTGCCACATGTCCGGCGACGGGTCGGCCATCAGCACGACGGTGATCCCCGGCGACTGGACGTCGAGCCGGCTCGCCAGGCCGAGGACCTCCTGCGCCGGGACGTGCGGGCCGACCAGCAGCACGTCGGGCAGCTCGTCGTCGACCAACTGCTCGAACAGGCGGGCGGGATCGCTGGGCAGCCGCCCCGGCGGCAGGACGTGCACGTCGCCGTCCGTGGCCAGCTTCACCCGCAGGATCAGGTCCTCGGCCGCTCCGGCCAGTACGACGCGGCTCATGAGTAGGCCTTTCCGTAGATGTTGTCCGGGGTCAGCACCTGCGTGCCGCCGGTGCCGGCGCCCTCGGGTTCGAGCGAGAGCCACACGGAGCCGTGCTCGGCCCCCCAGACGACGGCCTCGGCCTGGGCCGCGGTGACCGCGAGGGTGATCATGAGGCTGCCGGCCGGTGCGGGGGTGCTGGCGGCCGATGCCGTCTCCGTCCCCGCCTCGACGGCGGCTGCCGGGGCGCCCTGGATCTGGGTGACCAGGACGAAGTGCAGGACCGCGTGCGTCGCCGTCAGATCCGACCGGGAGATCAGCACGCCGACCTCGTCCCCGGCGGCCAGCCGGCCGCCGACGGCGCGCTGGGGTTCCAGCAGGATGCTGACCTCCTGGAGGCCCTCCGGTACCGGCACCGTGCCGGGTGCCGGCAGCTCGTCGGGACGCGGGAAGCGGCTGGCCAGCAGCTGCTCGCCCGGCTGCAGGTCGACGCTGGCCACGCCGTCGGCCAGCGCGGCGAGATCGGTGACGCGGCCGGGCAGCGCCGCCTTGGCCGGGAGCACCTCGCGGCGCACCAGCTCGGACAGGGCCGTGCCCGGGGTCCCGGCGGGGATGAGGGCGTCGGCCACCAGCACCTCGACGGTGCGCACACCGGCGAACGCGCGGTTCTCGGCGCCGCGCACGTAGCCCAGGAGGACGACGGTGCCGGCGACGACGAGGAGGAGGGCCGCCACGGCGGCCAGGAATCGACGTCTCACGAGTGGGCGCCCCTATCGGATCAGTCGGAGGATCGAAGCGCCGAGCTGGGGCGCGTCCGGGCTGTAGTCCCAGGCGTCGGACAGCTCGACGAAGCGGGTGTAGTAGCCGGTCACGCAGCGGTCGCTGGAGTTGGTGCCGGGACCGCACACCTTGTTGCCGCTCTTGATGGAGCCGTTGACCGCGTAGCCGGTCAGCGTGAAGGCGGCGTAGCCGTAGACCCGGTACCAGCCGTTGCTCCCGCCGGCCCCGTACTCGTCGAACAGCGGCAGCAGGACCGTCCGGCCCAGCCACCCGGTGAGGTCGGCCTCGCTGCAGCCGGCGGGCAGCGAGACGCCCGTGTCGGAGACGAGCCGCTCGCCGATCGCGGAGGTGGCGTGGCACCGGCCCGCATCGGGCACGACCCAGCCGAACCCGCCGGGCACGAAGTTCCCGGACGGGCCGGTGCATCCGCCGACGCCGTCGGACTTGCTGAACATGATCGTCTGGGGCGTCTCGGTCGACGGCAGTCCGCCGCCGGTCTGCGCCTTGAACGAGCACCACGAGAAGGTCAGCGGCAGCACCGCCGTCCCCCCGCTGGGGGCGCCCCAGCCCACGGTCGCGGTGGCCGAGACCTGGCTGGAGTCGTGCCCGATGACCGGCGCGAACCAGTGCTCCTTGGGGGCGCCGCCGGTGACGGTGACGCTGAGCGGGTCGCTGCTGAGGACGGGCATGCCGGCCGTGCCCTCGGGGTCGTTGTGGGTGATCAGCTCCTGCGCCGTCGCCAGCATGTCGCCGCAGTTGCCGCGGGAGCAGTCCTGGGCCACGGCGATGGCCGCCGCGTCGGCGGCCACCTGGAGTCGGGCCCGCTCCGCGTACAGGGCGCCGACGTCGACGGCGATGGCGGCGAAGCCGAGCATCGGCACGAGCAGGAGCGCGAAGACGACCGCGGTGGCGCCGCGCTCGTCGTCGAGCCGGCGGGAGATGCGGGCGGTCAGCCGTTGCATCGCATGACCCCCGTTCCGGTGAGCTCGATGTCCGAGCCGAAGAAGCCGGTGAGATACGGCTTGGGATAGGTGATGGTGAGGCGGACGGCGGTGTCGCCGGCGCCGGTGGTGGGGCAGGTGTCTCCCGTGCCGTCGACGATCTCGATGTGGATCTGGTCGTCGGTGATCGCCGGGTTCAGCGAGGAGGCGGCGTTGCGGGCGACGGCTCGTGCGTCCACCGGGTCGTTGCGCAGGGCCATGGCCCGCACGCCCTCACGGGCGGCCGCCGAGAGGGTGCCCTGCACCTGGAAGGCGTGGCCGAACTCGACGATGCCGATCACGAGCACGAGCAGCAGCGGAACGATGAGGGCGAACTCCACCGCGCTGGCACCGCGCTCGTCGCGCAGACGTCCGTCCATCCCGTGCTCACCGCCTCTCCTCGTGCCGCGGCGCAGCGGCCCCGGGAAAGGGGCCGCTGCGCCGTCACAGCCGCGTCAGGTGCAGGTGGAGGTCACTCCGCCGCGGGGGCCTCGCCACCGGGGAGCGCGTCGCTCACCGACTCGAACAGCCCGTTGAGCTGCCCGCCGAGCGCAGACACGGTGAAGATGATCACGACGGCGATCAGGCCGACCATGAGGCCGTACTCGACGGCGGTGGCGCCCTTCTCGTCCTGCTTGAGGCGGTCCTGGGCGAAGGCGACGAGGCTGGCGATGGCGGCGTAGGCGTTGATCATGAGGCGCTCCCTGAGGTGTCGGCCGTCCGGCACGGATCGGGTGATCCGGCCCTGCGGCTGCTGGGAGGGGTTGTCGAACGCCCCGGGGCGTGACTTGAGCCACTTTCGCCCGGTCCAGGGACACCGGCCCGTCCGACGGGTGACCCCCGGGTTCGCATCTCACGCTCAGTGAGCGGAAAGGGTCAGCCCAGGATCGTGCCGCTCCAGCCGACCGCGACCGCCGCGCCGAGGAGCATCGCGGGTCCGAAGGGCAGTTCCCCGCGCAAGCCGACGCGGCGCGTGGCCAGGAGCAGGAGGGCCAGCACCGCCTGGACGACGAACCCCGCCGCCGCGCCCAGCAGCACGGCGTCCCAGCCGAGCCAGCCCAGGTACAGCCCGAGCAGGGCCGCGAGCTTGACGTCGCCCATGCCCAGAGCGCTCGGGGAGATCAGCGCCAGGACCAGGAACACGCCGAAGAGCACGCCCGCGCCGAGACCGGCCCGCAGCAGGTCGTCCCAGCGCCCGTCCGCGACCGCCGCCCCGGTGAGGAGCAGCCCGCCGGTCAGGAGCGCGGGCACCACCACCCTGTCGGGCAGCAGCCGGTGGTGCACGTCGATCACCGCCAGGAGCACGCCCGCGCCTGCACCGGCGAGGAACGCGGGCAGCTCCCAGGCCGCGCCGAAGCGGAGGGCGACGAGCGCGAACACCGCAGCCGTCGCGAGTTCGAGGGCCGGTCGCCGCACGGCCGTCGTGGCCCGCGTTCCGGCGCCGTCCCACGGGAAGGCCGCCGCGGCCCGGTTGACCACGGCGCCGACGAGCAGGCCGGCTCCCACCGCCACTGCGACCACGACTGCGGTCACCGGGCGCCAGCCGGACACGTGCCGATCACGGCGCCACCCTCGCACGGGGACGACCGCCGGTTCGGCAGGACATCGCCGGTCGCCCCGGCCACCCCGCCGCTGCCGCCCGTCCCGCCGGAGCCTCGGTCCACCCGGCTCCCCGGAGCAGCTCAGGGACCGCAACCCCGACCGTTCACCCGCGGGTCATCCCCCACGTGCACCCTGTCTCGTACGGTGCGGCGCGGGGGCACGCCGGGAGGCGCGCTCGGACGGGAGACCATGGACACGCAACCGGGCCTGAACCGACGGCTGGGGACAGCCGACGCCGTCGTCATCGGTCTCGGCTCGATGCTCGGCGCCGGTGTGTTCGCGGCGTTCACGCCGGCCGCAGAGGCGGCCGGCTCCGGGCTCCTGGTGGGCCTCGCGCTGGCCGCTCTGGTCGCGTACTGCAACGCGACCTCCTCGGCGCAACTGGCCGCCCAGTACCCCGCCTCGGGCGGCACCTACGTCTACGGCCGCGAGCGGCTGGGCGAGTGGTGGGGCTTCCTCGCCGGCTGGTGCTTCGTCGTGGGGAAGACGGCCAGCTGCGCCGCGATGGCGCTCACTTTCGCCGCCTACACCGTGCCCGCCGCCTGGCAGCGGCCCCTTGCGGTGGCAGCCGTCCTGGCGCTGGCCGCCGTGAACTACCACGGGATCACGCGGACGGCCGGGCTCACCCGGGTCCTGCTCGTCGTGGTGGTGCTGGCGCTCGGCATCGGAGTGGCGGCGGCGCTGCTCGGTGGGGAGCCCGACGCATCCGGGCTGACCTCCTGGGACGGCGAGCAGGGCTGGTACGGAGTGCTCCAGTCGGCGGGGCTGCTGTTCTTCGCCTTCGCCGGTTACGCGCGGATCGCCACGATGGGCGAGGAGGTGCGCGACCCGGAGCGGACCATTCCCCGGGCGATCCCCTTGGCCCTGGGCCTCGCGGTCGTCGTCTACGCCGTCGTCGCGGGAACGCTGCTGACCGCACTCGGACCGGTGGGCATCGCCGGGACGGCGGACCCGCTGGCTACCGCCGCCGGCGCCGGGTACGCCTGGGCCGGACCGGTGATCCGCGTCGGTGCCGCCGCGGCAGCGCTGGGTGCCCTGCTGGCGCTGATCGCCGGGATCGGCCGGACCACCCTGGCCATGGCCCGCGAGGCGGACCTGCCGTCGGCGCTGGCGGCGGTGCACCCCCGCTACCGGGTGCCGCACCGGGCGGAGGTCGTCCTCGCGCTCGTGGTCAGCGCGCTCGTGCTCACCGTCGACCTTCGCGAGGCGATCGGCTTCTCCTCGTTCGGCGTGCTGCTCTACTACCTGGTCGCCAACGTCGCCGCCTTCACCCAGTCGGCGGAGCGACGCCGCTGGCCCCGGCTCCTGCAGGTCGTCGGCGCCCTCGGCTGCGTGATCCTCGTCGTCACCCTGCCCGCCACGGTCGTCGCCGCCGGCTGTGCGGTCGTCCTGGCCGGGGTGGGGTACCGCGTGCTACGCCTGCGCCTGACCTGACGACGCCGGACGAGTCGATGGGGCGGGAGCAGCCACGATGAAGGTCGACCTGAAGAAGCGGATCGACGCCTACACCGCCCCCCATGGCGAGTTCGCCGTCGTCGACGTGCCGCCGCTGCAGTACCTGATGATCGACGGGCACGGCGATCCGAACAGCTCGCCGGCCTACCAGGAGGCGGTCACCTCCATCTATCCGGTGGCCTACCAGCTGAAGTTCGCCAGCAAGCAGGACCTGGGCCGCGACTACACCGTGCCGCCGCTGGAGGCGCTGTGGTGGGCGGAGGACATGTCCACCTTCACCACGGCACGGGACAAGAGCCGGTGGGACTGGACCCTGCTGCTCCTGGTCCCCGACTGGCTGGGTGCCGACGACGTCGAGCGTGCGCGCACGGCGGCTGCCCGCGGCCGGGCGCCGGCACCGGACCGGGTGCGCCTCGAGCGGCTCGGGGAGGGGCTGTGCGTGCAGACCCTGCACGTGGGGCCCTACGACGCCGAGGGCCCGGTCCTGCACGCCATGCACCACGACGTCATCCCGTCCCGCGGGCTGCGGATGACCGGCAGGCACCACGAGATCTACCTCAGCGACCCCCGGCGCACGGACCCCGCCAGGCTCAGGACGATCCTGCGGCAGCCGGTGGCCGACGCGGCGGCGTGAGGCGACGGACGAGTCGGCCTGTACGCCGGGTTCTGTCCACGGGTGCCTCACGGCCTCCCGATGGGCGGTCATCCATCTAGGCCTGCCGTTGCCGGCAGGCTCCAGCGGTCTACCCGCAGGCATCGGGCGGGCCGCCCTCGAACGCCTGCGCAGGACGACGGCGAACCGTCGTCCCTTCTTGACCTTGCTCCGGGTGGGGTTTACCGAGCCACACCGGTCACCCGGTGTGCGGTGGTCTCTTACACCGCCGTTTCACCCTTACCAGCGGCGAACCGCTGGCGGTCTGTTCTCTGTGGCACTGTCCCGCGGGTCACCCCGGGTCGCTGTTAACGACCACCCTGCCCTGTGGAGCCCGGACGTTCCTCGGCGACGGGGTCTCCCCCGCCGACGCGACCGCCCAGCCGACTCGTCCGTCGTGCAGCCAGTCTAGGACGGGGAGGCACGGCGCCGCGGAACCGACCGGCCCGGTCCGGCCCGGCGGGCACCCGCCGTCGACCGGACGGTCCGGGGAGCCCACATGACCACTGGGCGAACGGGGTAGGAGCCGAGGGCGTCTGCCGTCGAGAGATCGAGGAGATCAGCCATGGGACTCGTGTCCGGACTCGTCAAGGCCAACCTGCTCAAGCGGCTGTTCGACCGCTTCAGCCGCCGCCGCTGATCCAGCAGAGAACTGCCAAACGGGTGGCCGGCCACTTGGTCGGCCACCCGTTTCGCGTGAGTGAGGCGCAGGGCGCACCGCGGTTCGGGCCGCCGGTCAGGCCGGGCGGGTGGCCACGAGGGTCGCGTAGGCGACGACGTCGTCCTCGTAGCTACCGGGCCGCGGGAGCGAACTCGCCGCGGCGGGTGATCAGCCGCAGCTGCGGCTCCGCCGTCCGCCCAGGTGCGCGCACCGGGGCCGCGGCGCGATCGCTCGGTCACGGGCTTCCTCCTGCGTCCGGTGGCGGCCGGGGTCACGGGCCGGCCCGGGGAGAGCAGTGGGGGGGGGGGGGGGGGGGGGGGGGGGGGGGGGGGGGGGGGGGGGGGGGGGGGGGGGGGGGGGGGGGGGGGGGGGGGGGGGGGGGGGGGGGGGGGGGGGGGGGGGGGGGGGGGGGGGGGGGGGGG